>JAPKZJ010000007.1 GCA_026393855.1 Candidatus Aminicenantes bacterium | reverse complement strand
CGCCGAGAACGACACGACGTTGAAGCCCGGGGATACAAAGCGGATGGTCATCACCTGGCTGAAGGCGGCCGGCTCGCGCCCTCTGACGTTGATCGTTGATCCCAATGACGCGGTGAAGGAAGCGGACGAAGCGAACAATACCCGGGCCTTTCTCGCTCAGGTGAAATGACCGGTCCGGTCACAGGAACGGCAGGTATCGCTCCACCTCATAGGGGCTGACCTGCTTGTCGAACTCGGCCCCCACGTTCTTGCGGTAGTCCTCGATCTCCTGCCGCTTGTTGGCGATGAACTTGGCGAAGATGTGGTCGCCCAGGGTCGCCCGGACGAGCGGGCTTTTCTCCATCAGCTTGACGGCTTCTTCCAGGTCGCGGGGCAGATTGGAGATATGGTGCCTCTTCTGTTGGGCTCCGCTCATCTCGTAGATGTTCTCCTCGACCGCCTCGGGCAGGGGCAGGCGGCTGCGGATCCCGTCCAGTCCGGCTGCCAGCATGGTCGCGAAAGCCAGGTAGACATTGCAGCCGGGGTCGGGCGAGCGGAGCTCGATCCGGGTGGCCTTCTCCTTGCCGGGCTGATAGCGGGGAATCCGGATGTAGGCCGAGCGGTTGCGCTGGCCCCAGGCGATGTAAACCGGCGCCTCGTAGCCCAGGATCAGCCGCTTGTAGGACACGGCCCATTGGCTGAACACGGCCGAGGTCTCGCGGGCGTGGGCCATCAAGCCGGCGGTGTAGGCGTGGGCGGCGGCCGAGAGGCCGTAGGGATCCCGGCCGTCGAAGAAGGCGTTCTTGCCTCCCTTCCAGAGCGACTGGTGGACGTGCATGCCGCTGCCGTTCTGGCCGTTGATCGGCTTGGGCATGAAGGTCGCGTAGAGGCCGTGCGTCCGGGCCACCCGCTTGACCAGGTAACGGACGAGCATGACGATATCGGCCATCTCGAGGGCCGAGGCGAAGCGCAGGTCGATCTCGTGTTGGCCGTGGGCCACTTCGTGATGGTCGTATTCCGACGGGACCCCCATCCGCATCAGGAGCAGGAGCGTTTCCTTGCGGATCTCGCCGTGGCGCCCGGCGAAGAAATAGCCGCCCTGGTCGAGCGGGCGCGGCTCGCGGTCGTTGGGGAAGATGAAGAACTCCAGCTCCGGGCCGATGAAGAAGCCGTCGAACCCGAATTCCTTCGCGGCTCCGGCCAAGGCCCGCTTGAGGACATGCCGACTGTCGGCCGGGGACGGCTTGCCCTCCGGCGTCCGGATGTCACCGAACATCACCGCCTCCCGCCAAATCGTGTCGTCGGCGGCCCCGCGGTAGGTCCAGGGCAGCACTCGGAAGGTCGTCGGGTCGGGCTTGATGACCAGGTCGCTCTCCTCGATCCGGACGAAGCCTTCGACCGAGGACCCGTCGAAGCCCTTGCCGTCTTTGAAGGCGGACTCGAGCTCGGAGGCGGGGAAGGAGAACTCCATCGGCCGGCCGAGGATATCGGCGAACAAAACCCGGATGAACTCGATCCGCCGCGAGGTGTCGCGGACCGCCCGCAGGACCTCTTCGGCGTCGGCGAACCCGAAATCCTTGGCCGGGCCTTTCTTTATCGTCGGCATGATCCCCTCTCCTTCCCGGGGCTTGTGGAAAACGGGCCGATCCCTTAGACTGGGACGCAGCGGGCCCCCCGGCTTATGATTTGTCGGCCATTTTAAAGCGATTCCGCCGGGGTGTCAACGGCTCCCCTCCAGCCGGAGGGCCGAGCCGGGAAGGAGAGCGCGATGATCGAGGCGATGGATAGAAAGCTGGTCCGAGCTCTGAACGCCAACGCCCGCAAGAGCTACCGCGAGATGGCCAAGGAGCTGGGCACTTCCACCACCGCGGTCATCCGCGGCATCAAGAAGCTGGAAGCCTCCGGCGCCATCAGCGGATACATCCCTGTCGTCGACCCGGCCGCGTTTGGGTTCGACCTGACCGTGGTCGTCTCGCTGCGGATCAATCAGGGCCGGCTCCTGGAGGCCCAGCGCCAGATCGCTCGCGACCCGCACGTGGCCCTGGTCCTCGACGTCACGGGGGAGTGGGATTCGCTCGTGGTGGCCCATTTCCGCGGCCGCGAGGATCTCAACACGTTCCTGAAAAAGATCAACGGCATGAGACAGGTCGCCCGGACGGTCACCCACATCGTCCTCAACTCGATCAAGAACGAGCGGCGCCTGGCCGTTTAAATACTCTCCATTCCCGATTGGCTTTTTACTTGATTGTCTCCCGACTCCGGGAAGATCTACGCGGTTCGGGGTGCCGGCCAACGGCGAAACCGCGCGGGTTTAGACTTTTTTGCGAACCTCTTCGAGGGAACCGGGCTTTCCCGGCGCCGAGGGATGTTTGAGCACGTGATGATCATCGGGAACGAGACAGAGTGGGGTGTCGTGCAGATTGAAGAAATCGAATGTGCGGAGTTCCGCAGGCGCCGAGAAGAGTAGCGCGAAAAAGGCGTGAAAAACCCGCGCCGCCGGGACGGCACCCCGGACCGCGCCTCCCGGAGTTGGGAGACGAACCTTTTTATTGACAGGGGGGAGGATTGTGCCATAATTCCCCTGCTTCAAGCGCCACACGAACCACGGAGGAACGATTGCCAAAAAAAGTCTACGAACCGGTCGGACATCATTACATTGTCGAGGCGTCCGGCTGTAATTCCAAGATCATCGGAAGCGTCGAGAAGGTTCAGGATATCCTGGTCAAGGCGGCTGAGATCGCCGGGGCGACGGTCTGGGCCATCTCCTTCAGCAAATTCCCGCCCAGCGGCGTCAGCGGCGTCGTGGTCATCTCCGAGTCGCACATCTCCACCCACACTTGGCCGGAGCGCCGCTACGCCGCCCTGGACATCTATACCTGCGGCAGCCACGTCGATCCCGAGAAAGCCGTGGTCTACGCCGTGGAGTCTTTCGGCGCCTCCTCTTCCCACATCACCGAGATCACCCGCGGCATCGACGAAGGCGACTCCCGGTTCTTCCACTCCTTCGTGACCTGGGAAGAGGACTTCAACAAGCATTTGATCAAGAAAAGCGCGAAGTAAAATTGTAAAGTATTTTTACTCGAATTCCCCGAATCTATCCCTCTCCCGTCCGTAATACCTGCCGCAGGCGCTTGGCACAATTCATGCTTTTAAGATGGGCGGGTACACCGCATGAGAAAATCGCCCCACGCTCGACTGGGATATAATGGAAGAGTGAAAGGGCCGGCTCAGGACATTTGGATTCTCCTCGCCGCTTTGTTTCTGGCGTCGCCCTTGGCCGCGACCCAAAACGCCTCTATCGCCGCAGCCCCTTCCGATGCCGTTTGGGATCTGATGTCGCGGGCCTTCGAGACCGGCGACCTCGACGGGTACTCCGACGCTTTCGCCCCCGCTTTAAGGGCGTCGGAGACGCGCCGAGCGGCCGATCTCCGGAACACTTTTCATATGAGGTCCGTCCTCTTCCGCGTCGCCGGCCGGATCCAGGAACCGGACGGCCGGGAGCGGGTCTTCCTGCAAGTCTTCTTCCAGAACGATCTCTCGGCCATGCTCGAGAACTGGCGGGCCGTCCTCGTCTTGCAAGACGGCGTCCCGCGCATCGTCGAGAAGGAGGTGTCCGGGAGCGTCAGCACCCTCTACAAGCTCCGCCTCCCCTCCGGCCGCGCCTCGCGGGCCGGGCTAGTCGAGATCGGCCATCAGGACTTCCGCCTAACTTTTACCGATGCCACCGTCTACTACGACAACCTGCCGGATTTTGAGACCGGGCTGATCGTCCTGGGCGACGGGCGCCTCCGGTTCTCGCCCGCCAGCGAGACCGAGCGCCATCAGCTCGAGCTCCGCTTCGGGACACCCGAGCTCGAGGACCGGGTCGAATCGGCCTACTTGCGGTTCTCGCCCAGCTACTTCAAGTCCCACATCCGGATCGAGGGCGAACAGCCCATGGGGCCGCCCAGCGACGAATCCAAGGCCCAGGCCAACAGGGCTTATGCCTTATACAGCGCCGACTATGCCGGTTCGTTCACCGTCGAGAACTCCCTGACCGGCGAGCCGATGACGTTCCTGCCGCAGGGAGATCAAGTCGTCTTCGACCTGAAGGCCCGCAAGGCCGGCGACCTGACTTACATCTTCTCGCCTTTTTCCGAGGACGAGATCCACCTGGCCGGCCGCAACCCCGACCGGATCATCAACCTCTACTCGCCCGGCTCGAAAGAGGGCGAGCTCAAACGAATGTTCGTCTCCTTCGGCGAGCAGATGGATATCCTCGGCTATCAGATCGACGTCGATTTCCAGCCCGACAAGCTGTACCTGTCGGCCCGGGCCCGGGTGGACATCGCCGCCCGGTTGGATTCCGTGGACAGCCTGAAGTTCAACCTCCATCCGGCTTTCGACATCCTCCGCGTCCAGGACCAGGACGGGCGATCCCTGTTTTACACCCAGGACAAGTCGCGCGGCCTGCTCTATATCTACCTGCTGACGCCGCTGCCCAAGGGCGGCGCGGGCTGGATCGAGGTCTTCTATCGGGGCGTGTTGGACCCGCCGGCGCCGACGATCGACGCCCTGGCCGACGGTCAGGTCGGCACCTCGATCTCGCTGGCGACTCCGCGGTTCGAGACGTTCCTTTACAGTCAGTCGGCGGCTTGGTACCCGTCGCCTTCCCAGGACGATTATTTCCAAGCCAAGCTGCGGATCGTGGTGCCGCCCGGATTCTCCTGCATCGCCAACGGCCTGCCGACGGAGCAGGGGGTCGTCAACAGCCTCGGGCGGGTCACGGCGCTGGAGAAAGTCGGGCATCCCTATTTCGGGTTCGAGACCAAGACGCCCGTGAAATCCTTGGCCTTCCTGGTCGGCCGGCTTTCGCCCATCGGGGGCGGCGTCTCCGTCGACCCGGTCCCCGTGGAAGCCTTCTATGCCTCCGACATCCGCCTGCCCCGCCGAACCTTGTTGGACGAGAGCCGGTCGATCCTGAAAGCCTTCAGCGATTGGTTCGGTCCCTATCCATTCGAAAAGCTGACCGTCGTCCAGCGGCAGTGGCCGACGGCGGGCGGGCACAGCCCGGCCTCGTTCGTCGTCTTCAACGAGCTGCCGCGCTCGGCCGACGGGACGTTTGCCCTGGAGGCGGAGACGCCGGTCAGTCTGGGGCGCTTTCGGGTCGGCTACTTGGCCCACGAAATCGCCCACCAGTGGTGGGGCCAGGGAATGACCTGGGCCACCTACCGGGACCAGTGGCTGAGCGAGGGGCTGGCCCAGTTGGCCGCGGCCCTCTATCTGCGGGACAAGGAGGGCGAGGGCGCCTATCGAAGCCTGCTCAAGAAGTTCGCCCGCTGGACGGTCAAGAAGTCCGACTTCGGGCCCGTCACCATGGGCATGCGCCTGAGCCAAGTCGATTTCAGCGCCTACCAGTCCATCGTTTACGACAAGAGCGCTCTGGTTCTGGGCATGCTCTTGGATCTGCTGGGCGATGAGCCCTTCTTCCGCGGCCTGCGCGGCGTATTTGCGGCCAACCGCGGCCGGGCCGTCCGCACCGCGGGCTTTATCCAGGCTATGAGTGCCGCTGCCGGGCGCGACTTGAAGCCGTTCTTCGACCTCTGGCTCAATTCCCACTTGCTGCCGGAGATCCGGGTGTCCCATGTCGTCCAGACGGTCGAGGGCGCGAAGGTCCTGCGCTTCCATGTCACCCAGACCGGCCCCTCGTTTGTCTTCCCCCTCTGGGTCTCCTGGGTCGAGAACGGAAAGACGATCCGGCGGATTTTGGATGTGGATACGGCGACCAAGTCGTTCGATCTGCCCTGCGGCGGCCGTCCGAGCCGGATCTCAATCGATCCCGACGGAATCTTCCCCGGCCGGATTCTTTGACTAGAAGGCGTCGACATTTATCCCTAAACGCTTGATCATCTCGTTCAGGGTCGTCGGCTTCAGCCCGAGCGCGGCGGCGGCCGCTTTCTGCACGCCCTTGGCCCGCTTGAGCGAGGTCTCGATCAGCCGCTTCTGGAAGCTCAGGGTTTGCTCCTTGAGGTCGAGATCGCCTTCGGGGAGCGGAGCCTCCGGGCCGTTCGGACCGGTCGGCGCCAGCAGGAAGGCCGGCAGGTTCTCCCGGGTGATGATGCGGGACTTGGCGAAGACGACCGCCCGCTCGATCATATTCTCCAGCTCCCGGACGTTGCCGGGCCAGGAGCTTTTCTCCAGGATCTCCAGAACGTCCTCGGAGACGCCCTCGATGTCCTTGCCGTTCTCCTTGGCATAGTGCGCGACGAAGTGCTTGACCAGGAGTGGAATATCCTCCTTGCGGGCCCGCAGGGGAGGAAGATCGATCTTGATGACATTCAGCCGGTAATAGAGATCGCTGCGGAACGTCTTCTGGCGGATCAGCTCCTCCAGGTCCGTGTTGGTGGCGGCGATGATCCGGACGTCGACATGGATGGTCTTGGTCCCGCCCAGCCGCATGAACTCCCGCTCCTGGATGACCCGCAGCAGCTTGGCCTGGGTTTCCAGGCCGACCGAGGAGATTTCGTCGAAAAAGATCGTCCCCTCGTCGGCCGCCTCGAACAGCCCCTGCTTCTCGTTGACGGCGCCGGTGAAGGCGCCCTTGACGTGGCCGAAAAGGTTGCTCTCCAACAGGTCGGGGGGCAGCGAACCGCTGTTGACGGTGACGAAGGGCAGGCCGGCCCGGTTGGAGTTCTGGTGGATGGCCCGGGCCACCAGCTCCTTGCCCGTCCCGCTCTCCCCCTGAATCAGAATCGTCGACCGGGTCGGAGCGGCGGCTCGAATGAGCTCGAAAACGCTTTCCATCACCTTGCTCCGGCCGAGGATGGCGCCGAAGCTGAACTTGCGCTCCAATTCGCCTCGCAGCCGGACGTTTTCGGCTTGGAGGCGCTTGTGCTCCAGGGCCCGCTCGATCGTCAGCAGAAGCTCCTCGTGCTTGAACGGCTTCTGGACGTAGTCGAAGGCGCCCCGCTTCATGGCCTCGATAGCCGACTCGACCGAGGCGTTGGCGGTGATGATGATGACCAGGGCCTGAGGGTCGATCCGGCGGACGGCCTGCAGGACATCCAGACCGTTCATCCCCGGCATGAGCAGGTCGAGCAACAGCAGGTCGAACGTCTGTTGGCCGAGCTTGGCCAGACCCTCCGCGCCGTTGGCCGAGATTTCGACCTCGAAGCCCTCCGAGGTCAGAAGCTGCTGCAGGACGTCCTGGATGATGGGCTCGTCGTCGATGACGTGGATGCGGGCGGGCTGGGTCATGGGGTCACGCGGGGGAAGAGGTGGGATCGGGCTTGGGCAGGCCCCGCCGCCGGCGGTCGAGGTCCTTGGGGATGGAGATGGAGAAGCAGGTGCCTTGGCCGGAGGCGCTGCGGACGGCGATCCGGCCTTCGTGTTCGGTGATGATGGCGTGGCTGATCGACAGGCCCAGGCCCGTCCCCTTGCCGACGCCCTTGGTGGTGAAGAAGGGGTCGAAGATGCGGGCCAGGTGCCGCTCCTCGATTCCGGACCCGCTGTCGCAGATCTCGATGACGGCTTCGGCTTCCGTCTCAGCCAGGGAGATCCGCAGACGACCGCCTTCGGGCATGGCGTCCAGCGCGTTCAGAATGATATTGATGAAGACCTGCTGCAGGCGCTCGCCCTGGGCCCAGATCGGCCGGACCGGGGCCAGGTCGAGGTCCAGGACGATGGACATGGTCTTGAGCTTGTAGTCGATGAGCGAGAGGATCTCCTGCAGGCTGTCCTTGAGGTCGACCCGGTGGAAGGCCAGGTCGGACGGGTTGCGGGCGAAGCTGAGCAGGTTCTTGATGATCCGAGAGACGCGGTCGGTCTGGGCCTCGATCTTGCCCAGGACCTGGGCCAGGTGGGTGTCGGTCAGGTTCTTCTGCAGCATTTGGACATAGCTGGAGATGCCGGTCAGCGGGGTGTTGATCTCGTGGGCGACGCCGGCCGAGAGCAGCCCGATCGAAGCCAGCTTTTCCGAGGTCACCAATTGCTGCTGCAGCTTGATCTTGTCGGTGACGTCCTCGAAGACGATGATCGTGCCGTAGGGCGCCAGCCGGTTGTCCAGCAGCGGCGTCTTGGCCACGTCGAAGATCCGCTTCTCGCCCGAGGGCAGGCCGATCGGGATCTCGCTCAGCAGGTTGAAGGCTTCCTGCGTGCTGGTGGGGTACAGGGCGGCGTAGGCTTCCGGGTCGAGGACGGCCGACAGGCGCCGGCCGATGACCTCGGCCTTACGGAGGCCGAACGAGCCTTCCATGACCCGGTTCCAACCGATGATCCGGCCGCCGGTGTCGAGCACGGTGACGCCGACGGTCAGGCTTTCGATGATGTTCTCGCTGTAGTCCTTCAGCCGCTCCAGCTCGGCGGTCCGGACCCCCGCCTGCTGGTAGAGCGTGGCGTTCTCGACGGCCAGGGCGACGGGCGAGGAGATGGTGGTCAGAAGCTCCCAGTCCTCCGAGGACAGGAAGTTCGTGTCGGCCTTTTTGCCCATGGCCAGGCAGCCGACCAGCTTGCCCTCGACTTTGAGGGCCAGGAAGTGCTCGAACCCGTAGCTCGAGAGCTGCTCGAACTTGATCTGCAGCTCCCGTCGTTCGGTCATGCCGAAGAGCGACAGCGAGTCGCGCCGCCGCAGGATGTCGTGGATCTCGGGGTCGAGGCGCAGCCGGGCCGGCAGAGCCTCCGGGCCGCCGCGGGCCCCCAGGACCACGAAGTCCGGGCTGTCCGCCTCGGCCGGCAGAAGGAGCGCGATCGTCCGCAGGGACAGAGCGTTGCCGATATGCTCCAGCAGCGACTGGGCCAGGGACTCCATGTTGCGTTCGCGGCTCAGCTCGCGGCTGATCGAGAGCAGGGTCCGGCGATATTCGTAGCTGCGCCGGTAGAGGACGCGGTCGAAGAGCGACTGGAAAAGCTTTTTCAGCGGGCCGAACAGGGTGGCGCCCAGGATGAGAGCCACGACGCCCAAGCCCAGCGCGTTGACCCGGTTTTCGACGAAGATCCGGGTCTGGGAGCTGACGACGAGGTAGACTAGGGCCAAAACGAAATAGGAGAAGACGAGTGTGGCGGCCTTCTTCAGGATGACTTCCAAGTCCATCAGCTTGTAGCGGGAGATGGAATAGGCGAACGACAGCGGAATGAGGGTCTGGAGCAGAATGGTCAGCTCGCCTACCTGGGAAGGGGCCTGGTCGGCCAGGAAGGGGACGATGTACAGGATGGTGAAGGGCACGACGCCGAAACCCAGCCCGGTGACGATCCACTTGAGCTGCTTGCGGACGAGGAAGGAGGGGTGGCGGAAATAGCTATGGGCGATGGTGGCCAGGGTGATCGTGGTGTAGAGGGCGAAGTGGAAAAGATCGAGCTTGGCCAACAGGCCGTTGACCTGCAGGACGAGCGCATCGCTCATGCTTTTAATCAGGGGCAGGAAAAAGAGCGCCCGGGCCAGGAGCAACAGCAGGCCCGGGATGTAGAGCAGGAGCAGGAGCCCGGGCCGGTCCTTGATGACTTTCTTGCGCTGGGGGAAGATGAGGAAGAAATGGAGCAGCAGCGGCGGGAAGACGCAGAAGGCGATCTTGTCCAGCCAGTAGAAGACGCTGTCGACCGCGTCCAGCTCGCCCGTGGCCGAGAAGACGTAGAACATGTAAAGCAGGACGGAGAGAAGATAATAGTAGATGTTGGTTGCGGCCAGGGGATGGCCCGAGTTGAAGAAGACGATCAGGGCGATGATCAGGGTCATCAACCCGATCAGAGCCAGGTAATAATAGTAGATGGGCGTGCCCTTCTGGGCCAGGGTCAGCGTCGGCGGCAGCAGGTACCCGCCGCGGCTGATCTGATAGGTGACCTTGCGGCCGGATCGGGAGGCGATCCAGAGCTGCTTGACCAGGTCGATCTTGGTTCGGATCCTGTTCTCGTCGATGGATAGGAGGACGTCGCCCTTTTTAACCCCGCCGTAGAGGTAGGCCGGGCCGTTGGGATCGAGCTTGACCGCCGTCAGCCCCTCCGGCCGGAGCTTCCAGACCACTCCATCCGTAGGCTCCTGCCAACCGATCCGGCGGGCGATGTTCCATCCGCCCAAAGCCACCAGAATGACGATGGGGGCCAGGAGCCAGTAGTTTTTCTTCCGCATTAGGAACTGATCCAAAAAATTGAATTCAGTCTATAATAAAGATTATAAAGGGTCAATCCCATCCCCGGGAGCTCTCGTCAATCCAGGATATGGCGGGCGCTGGACCGCACGGCCCATTTGCGGCCGGTCTGGCTCATCATCCGCTGTAACGTCCGGTCCTGGAGAAGCCCGATGGTTTTTGTGTTGCGCGACAGGATCGAGCCCATGTAATCGGATTTGGGGCGGATTTGGGCATCGTTCTGGGGCGTTGCGGCCGGGGCGAGGGCCACGGAAAGCGTTGCCAAGCCGAGCCACAGGATCATGGCCCATCCGGTTCCCCGCCTGCGATCGATTGGCGACATCGACTCCAAGTTACATGCAACGGCCCGGGGAAGTCAACACCTCCACTCTGCCGAAGCGTCGGTGCTACGGTGCTGCGCAATCCGTCCAAGTTGGTCGGTGGTCTAAGCCTATTAGGACGGCAAAGTCAGTTGTAGTGCTGGGTCGGAGTGCGCTGGCTGTGCTAGAATCGCCCCATGCCGAACCGCCCCTTCCGCATCATCTTGGGCGTCGCCTGGGCTCTGATGGCGGTCGTGGTCGGCCTGGCTTTCGTCCTGGGCCGCCCCATCTGGGCCTTGGACGCGACGGTGGTCGGCCTCCTCCTCTGGGGCGTCTATCTCCTGCGCCGGATGCTCAACCTCACGCCCCTGCTCTTCGCCTTGGCGGCGGGCATCGGCATCTTCCATGCCGCCGCCGTCACCGGGCTGTATGGGATGACCTTTTTCGGGTTGGAATACGATTCCTATGTCCATACCTATAACAGCATCGCGGTCGGCCTGCTGGCTTATCAATACATGAAGAAATTCGCCGTCCGCAAGGCCGAGGCGGCGCTCATGGCCATGCTGATCACCCTGGGCATCGGGCTTTTCAACGAGCTCGTCGAATTTGTCGGCTACCGGATCGGCGGCCGGGGCGAAGGCTGGTTTCTTCTCGGCGAGGGGGACATCGGGCGCGAAAGCGCCTTCGACAACCTCATGACGGACTTCCTGCACGATTTTCTGGGCATGGCGGCGGGGGTGGCCGGCGCAGTCTTGTGGCAGGCCCGGACGGAGCATAAAAAAGGCACATCTCCTAACTCCGGGAAACGCGGCTAGGGGTATCGTCCCGGCGGCTTCGGCCTCTTCTCGCCTTTTCCCACAGCTCTCTTCGGCGCCTCCAGCGCTTCGCAGTCCTCGTAGGGACGTCGCTTCGATCGTCCCCGCGAGGGTTGGCTTCCCTCAGAGAGCTATGGAAAAAGGCGCCGGCCTCGCTATTTCGCCGTTGGCCGATACTCCTATCCGCGTTCATTTCCCGGAGTTGGGAGATGATTTTAAAAAAAAAGGGGCGTTAACGCCGTGCCCCCCCCCGGAGTATATAAAAGGAAGACGGGCCCGAGGTATTCTTATGCTTCGTTGACACGGGCGATGGCCTCTCCTATTATCCCCAGTGGCCTGGGGCTAATAGGACTGCCGAGCCCGGCCTAAGATGGGCCTTGTCGCGAAAGGATTTTTGATAGCTTAATGCCCTATTTCAAGTGCCGATTGGCCGCCGAGGACGGGAAGATCTCCGGCCGTTCCGTCCTGGCCGGCTCGGCCGCGGAATGCCGCCGCCGCTTCGAGTCCGAGGGCTTCTGCGTGCTTTCCATCCGGCGGGACTGGCGCAAGCTCAACGTCTCGTTCGGCGGAGACAGGAAGCTGCGGGACCGGGACTTCATCACCTTCAATCAAGAGCTGCAAGCCCTGGTCCGGGCCGGCTATCCCGTTCTTCGCGCGGTCGAGATCATCTCCGGCCGGACCAAAAACGCCTCCCTGCAGGATATCCTGCGCCGGGTCGAGGCCGACATCCGCCAGGGCAAGGCCCTGAGCGAGGCCTTCTCGCCGTTTGAAAGACGGTTTTCCAAGATCTATATCGCTTCGCTCATGGCCGGCGAAACGAGCGGCAACCTGCCCGAGACGATCGGCCAGTATATCGTGTACGCCCGGACGATCTCCAAAACCCGCTCCCAGGTTCGGGCGGCCTTGATCTATCCGAGCATGCTGCTCGTCTTCTCGATCGGCCTGCTGGGCATCATCCTCAACTTCGTCCTACCCAATTTCGCCTCGTTCTATGCCGATTTCGAGGCCCGCCTGCCGTTCCTGACCGTGGCCCTGGTCGGCTTCGCCAAGTTCGTCCGGGCTTACTGGTACATCTGGTCCCTGCTGACGGTCGGCGCCGTCCTGATCTTCCTTCAGCTCCGCCGCCGCGAATCGACCCGGCTCTGGCTGGAGCGCCAAAAGCTGCGCCTGCCCTTGGGTAAGCTCATCTGGGTCGAGTCGGGCGTTTCCGCCTTCAGCCGGACGCTGAGCCTGCTGCTGCAGGCCGGGATCCCCGTGCTGAGCAGCCTGCCCCTGGCCATTCAAGCCATCCCAAACAAGTACCTGGCTTCGCGGGCAGCCGGCATCCCCGACCGCATCCGCAACGGCGAGAGCCTGTCCCAAGGTATGATCGAGGCGGGGTTCTTTCCCCAGCTGGCCCTGGACATGGTCCGCATCGGCGAGACCTCGGCCAACCTGGGCGGCATGTTAAGAGAAGCCTCCGACGTCTTCGACGAACGCATCCAAACGCGAATCGACACCTTCGTCGGGCTGATCGAGCCGGTCATCATCGTTTTTATGGGAGTCCTTCTGGCCGGAATGCTCATGGCCGTGTACCTCCCGATCTTCAATATCATCCGCGTGGTGCGCTGACATGAACCCCCCCGATTCCGTTAAAGCCGTCACCCACGAGGAGCGCGAATCCCGCGCTCTGGCCGAACGCTATCACGTTCCCTATATCGATCTGACCGCCTCGCCCCTGGACCGCGAGCTGATCCGGGGCTTCCCGCCGGACTTCCTCTACCGGGCCAACTTCATCCCCCTGGCCGCCGACGCGACGACGGTCCGCATCGCCATCGCCGACCCTTCGGATATCGCCGCCATCGACGCCATCGAGTCTTTCTTGGGCAAGAAGGTTGTGGTTGCGGCCGCCTCCCGGCGGGCCATCCAGGAAGCTCTGCGCAAGAGCGAGACCGTGCTCCAGGTCCTGCGCGACTCGACCGAGGGCTTCATCATGAAAGTCGTCGAGCGGGACGGTGGGGACGAAGAGGAGGCCATCTCGATCGAGAGCCTGTCCGGCCAGGACGGCTCGATCATGAAGCTGGTCAACACCATCATTTTCACCGCCGTCCAGAAGCGGGCCTCCGACATCCACATCGAATCGCGCGACGAGCGGGTCCTGGTCAAGTACCGGGTCGACGGCGTCCTCGGCGAGGTCATGGAGCCCATCGACAAGCGTTTTCAGGCGCCCATCATCTCCCGCATCAAGGTCATGTCCGACCTGGACATCTCCGAGCGGCGGGTGCCGCAGGACGGCCGCTTCCGCCTGCGGATCAAGGACAAGACGATCGACTTCCGGGTCTCGATCATGCCCTCGATCTACGGCGAGGATGCGGTCATCCGGATCCTGGACAAGGAGATGATCACCCAGGCCATCTCCGAGCTCAAGCTCGACCTGCTGGGGTTCTCGGAGGGAGTGCTGAAGCGGTTTCGCCGCTACATCACTCAGCCGTACGGCATGGTCCTGGTCACGGGGCCGACCGGCAGCGGCAAGACGACAACCTTGTACGCGGCGCTGACCGAGATCCGCTCGCCCGAGGACAAGATCGTGACCATCGAGGACCCGGTCGAGTACCAGATCGACGGCATCACCCAGGTCCCGGTCAACGAGAAGAAGGGCCTGACCTTTGCCCGCGGTCTGCGCTCGATCCTCCGCCACGACCCGGACAAGATCATGGTCGGCGAGATCCGCGACCCCGAGACGGCCCAGATCGCCATTCAGTCGGCCCTGACCGGCCACCTCGTCTTCACCACCGTCCATGCCAACAACGTCATCGACGTCATCGGCCGCTTCCTTCATATGCAGGTCGACACCTACAGCTTTATCTCGGCCCTCAACTGCATTCTGGCCCAGCGCCTGGTCCGGGTCCTCTGCCCGGCCTGCAAGACGGCCGTCCACTACACCGATGAACAGCTCCGGGAGTCCGGGCTCGATCCCGCGGCTTATCGCGCCCGGACGTTCTATGAGACCAAGGGCTGCCCGGAGTGCGCCCAGACCGGCTACCAAGGCCGGACCGCGATCGGTGAGGTCCTCGACCTGAGCGATCCGATCCGGGAGATGATCCTGGAACGCAAGCCCCTGTCCGAGGTGCGCAAGAGGGCCAAGGCCGAGGGCATGATCTCGCTGCGCGAAGTCGGGATGGAAAAAGTGCTGCAGGGCATCACCAGCCTGCGCGACCTCAACAAAGTCACGTTTGTGGATTAAGCCATGCTCACCTTCATCGACCGCCCGCTGGCTTGGCTGCGCCGCTACTTCCGGGAGCCGATTCTGCCCCGAGCCGGCTTGGCCGTGTCCCGCGGCCGCCTGCTGGGCGTTTCCCTGGCCGCCAAGGAAGCCCGGGTCGCGAGCCATGTCGCCTTGGCCCTGCCGGAGGGCGTTGTGGAGCCGTCCTTCGACCGGCCTAATATCCTCCGCCCCGGCGTCCTGGAGGACAAGGTCAAGGACGCGGCGCGCCGCCTCGGTCTGGGCAGCGCGGATATCCTTCTGCTCCCGCCGGAGACGTGCTTCAAGGCCTATGTCCTGGCCTTCGACGAGTTTCCGGCCGCGGAGGCCGAGCGGCTGGTTCTGCTGAATCACCGGCTGGATAAGCTCCTGCCCCTCCGCCCGGGGGATGCCCGCCTGGCTTATGACGTCCTCCCCGGCGAGGGCAAGGCCAAGGTCTTTCTGACTCTGGCCCGATCGGAGGTCATCGGGGAGTACGAGCGCGTCTTCGAGCGGGCCGGCTTGCGGCCGCGCTCCGTCAGCCTGCCCTCCCTCGGGCTCCTCGGCTGCACGCCCGGCGAACCCGGCCGGACGGCGCTAGTGGCGGACATCGAAGAAGAGTCGATCGGGCTGCTGGCCCTGGCCGGCGCCGAGATCGTCCTCTACCGGTTCAAGCCGTTTTTGGGCGAGCCCGGGGGGGCCGTGTCGGCCGAAACCAGGCTCGAACAAGCCGCGACCGAGATCGAGAACACCCTCCATTTCCTGGAGGACCGCGAAGGCCGCCGGGACGAGACCGTCCATGTCCGGTGCTTGATCAGCCCCACCTCAGGCGAAGCTTTGGAGTTTCTCCGCCGCCGCCTGTCCGCCCAAGTCGTGCCCGTGGCCTGCCCGTTGGCGCTGGCCGCGTCCGGCACCGACAAGATCGTTTTCGCGCCGTTACTGGGGCATCTGTCATGAATGGAACCATCAAGCTTGCCGTCAACCTGGCCACCCGGCCGAAACGAAATCGCCGTTTCTTTCGCGCCGCCGGCGCCGGGTTGCTCCTCCTGGCGCTGCTCACCGGCTGGCTGGGGCTCGGCTCGTTTATCCGGGCCCGGAGAATCCAGACCGAAGCCTCGGCCGAGACGAACCGCCTGGAGGTGAACCGGAGCCGGCAGGATCAGCTGCGGGCCGAGCGGGAGAACGAGTCCCGGCGGCTCAAGACCCTGCTCAAGGACAAGGTGGCCATCGCCAACCAGGCCCTGACCATGAAGGGCTTCAGCTGGGTCGAGTTCTTCAGCCTGCTCGAGCAGGCCTTGCCGGCCTCGAGCTACATTTCCTCCATGGCCCCGGTTTCCTCGGTCGACGGCAAGATCGAGGTCCGCTTCAAGGTCGTCTCGCCCAGCCTGGGCGACACGCTTCAGCTCGTCCAGAACCTGGCTTCCACTGTCGGCCGCGCGCCTCTCGTTCAAAGCGAGACGAAGGCCGGCGGCCAAACCATCTCGGAGATCACCCTGACCTATGAAAGAATTCGTTGACCGCCTGACGCCGCGGGAGCGGACGATCCTGTCCGCCCTGCTGGGGGCGACCATTCTGTTCGCGGCCGTCTTCGTCTATGTCTTCCTCCAGGAACGCCCTGCCGCCCGCCGCCTGACCGTGCGGCTGGAGGAGGTGCAGCGGACCACCCGGGCCTTGAGCCGGGAGTGGCGGACGGCCGAAGCCGAATGGACGCAGTGGCGCGGGGCCGCCCGCGACTTGGCCGAGCTCAAGGCGACCCGGTTCTACACCGGCGACAACGGCTACCGCGACTTCCGCCTCGACCTGCAGTCGCTGTTCGACGAGGCCGGCGTATCCGTCGGCGACCTGGCTTTCAGCTACGCCGAGTTCGCCAAAGACGGCCTCCGTCGGATGAACGCCTCCTTCCAGTTCGCCGGGACTTATGCGGCGTTCAAGAGCTTCCTCGATCGGGTCGAGAAGCGGCCGCGCCTGCTGTGCGTCGAGAAGGTCGATTTCCTGGATATCGGAAGCCGGCCGGGCTTCCTGGAGCTTCGCGTCACCATGGCGGGATACAATGAAAACTGACAGGCGTTTTTCTCCGGCCTTGGCGGCGATCCTGCTCCTGGCGTCCGCTCTGGCGGCTTCCGCCCCGGCCCAGGCCCCGGCTCCGACCGAGAAGCCGGCGGCCGTACCGCCCGCCCTCATCCGGATGGAATACCTCAAGCCGCGGACCCAGCCGGCGGCAGTCCCGAAGCGGGACATTTTTTCCCCCGGCAGATTCGAGGCCCCCGACCTCCCCGGCCGGATGGTGGGAGGGAAAGCGGTCCTCCCCGGGACGGCGACGACCGCCGAAGCGGCTGCGGCCGAGGCCCCGCCCATCCCCTCCGTCAACCTCCGGTTCATCGGCTTCATCTTCAATCCCTCCCGGAACCGGATCGTCGGCCTCATCCTCCTTGACGGCATCGCTGCGGCGGTGGCCGAGGGGGAGAGCCTGGCCAACGGGCTCAAGATCATTCGCCTCACCCGCCGCGAGCTCGAGACCCAGGGTCCCGACGGGAAAACCCTGACCTTCGCCCTGGAAGGAGTGGAAAAATGAAAAAATTCGCGCTCGTCCTGCTGGCGGCCCTGACCGCCGCGGCCTGCGTCTCGTTGAGCCCCAACTACAAGCTGGGGACGGAAGCGGAGCTCGGCAAGCGGTTCGACGAGGCCATCGCCTATTACGAGAAGGCGGCCTTGGAGCACCCCAAGGAGCCGGCCTACCGCATGGCCATGGAGCGGGCCCGGCTGTCGGCCAGCCTGTCCGTGCTGCAGGAGGCCCGCAAGCTTGTGGCCGCTGGGCGGCGCGAGGAGGCGGCGGCGGCGTATGCCAAGGCCCTCTCCTACAATCCCCGCGACACCCAGATCGCCCTGGAGGCCAGGCAGCAAACGATCGAGCCGGCCGCGGCGCCCGCTCCGTCGGCCAAGATCGAGTTCCCGATCAAGCTGCGGGCCAAGGACGAGGCGCTCCAGATCAAGGTCCCGCTCGAGTCCAGCCTGCGCTCGATCTTCCTGACCCTGGGCAAGGCGGCCGGGATCAACATCGTCTTCGACGCCAATTTCCGCGACGTCCCCTATACCGCCGACTTGAGCGGCCAGACGTTCGAGCAGGCCCTTAAAAGCCTCTGCCAGGCGACCAAGAACTTCAGCCGGATCGTCGACGAGCGGACCGTGCTGGTGATTCCGGACGAGCCCCTCAAGCGGGTCCAGTTCGAAGTCTCCTGCATCAAGACCTTCCAGCTCTCCAACATCGTGGCCCAGGACGTCTTCGCCGCCATGACCCAGATGCTGCGGAGCCAGTTCGCCGCGCCCAACGTCATCTCCGACAAAGCCCTCAACACCGTCACCGTGCGCGGCTCGGCCGAGATGGTCGAGCTGGCCGACAAGCTGATCCGGTCCTGGGACAAGCCCAAGGGCGAGGTCATCATCGACGTTGAGATCATGGAGGTGTCGCGGGTCAAGCTGCGCCAGCTGGGCGTGGACTTCGGCGACGCCATCGCCGGCCTGCGCTACGGCGGCTCCACCGCCAGCACCGGCACGGACACGACGAGCTGGTTCAACCTCAAGAGCCTGGCCCTGGGTCAGGCGGGCAGCTATTCCCTCTCGCTGCCCTCGGCCTACATCCAAATGCTGGAATCGGACTCCGACACCAAGATCATCGCCCAGCCCCGTTTGCGGGGCGTCTCGGATGAGAAGATCACCTACAAGGTCGGCCAAAAGGTGCCCATCCCTCAAACCACCTACACCCCGATCGCGGCCGGCGGCTACGCCTCCCAGCCGTTGACCAGCTTTCAGCAGCAGGACGTCGGGATCGAGATCAACTTCACCCCCCGCGTCCACCAGGAGAAGGACGTGACCCTGGACGCCGAGATCAAGGTGACTTCGCTCGGCGGCTCGGGCTACGCCGACATCCCGATCATCAACAACCGGGAGATCAAGAACGTCGTTCGGCTGAAGGACGGCGAGACGCAGCTCATCGCCGGCCTGATCCGGGACGAGGAGCGTAAAGTGATCAAGGGCATCCCGGGCCTCAAGGATATCCCCGGCCTGGGCCGGCTGTTCGGGTCGGAGTCGACCAACCTGGAGCAGACCGACGTCATCGTCACGATCACGCCTTACATCATCCGGACCATCCCGAGAAGCGCCGAGGATGCTAAGGCGATCTGGGTCGACGTCGATACGGCCTCGGCAGCGGCGCCGGCCGGCGTCTTTGACGGGAGCCTGTTCGACCGCGACCCGGACCCGAACGCCGCGCAGCAGGCCTTGCAGCGGCGCCGGGCGGCCGAAAACGCGCCCAACCTCATCTCGCTCAGCCCGGCCAATCTCGAGGGTGTCGTCGGGCGCGAATTCCGGATGGCGGTCAACATCCGGTCCGATCAGGACATCAGCGCCCTGTCGCTGACCGTGACCTTCGACCCGCGGATCGTCGGGCTCAAGGACGTGGCCGAGGGCAGCTTGAGCCGCCAGCTCGGCGCCGCGCCCGCCTTCCTCAAGAACATCGATCCCGGCGGCGTCTGCACGATCGGCTTTTCCAGCACCCAGCCCGGCAAAGGGGCCAAGGGCGGCGGAACGCTGGCCACCCTGCTGTTCGAAGCCAAGGGGTCCGGCCTGGCGACGATCGGTGTCGCCGGCGTCTCGGGCATGAGCGCCGCCGGCGGCCCCATCCAGTTCCAGACCGGCGACGCCAGGATCACGGTCCGCTAAGCGCGAGGCTTGGAACGCCGCTCTATCGGGTTTATTGCTTCCCGTTGCGCGACAGGATAAAATGGCGGGGGCAGAGTTTATTCCGGGTTCTCGCGCGGGGTGACTATGATCTTGATCCTGACTGGACCGGTCGGCTCCGGCAAGACATCCTTCCTGCGGCGGCTGCTCACCTACTTGGGCTCCGAGGGCGTAGCGGTGGCGGGATTTTTCGGCCAGCGCATCTTCCTAGACGATGAACTAGTCGGCTACGACCTCATCAATGCGGCCAATCTGCACCGGCATCCTTTCCTCCGCAAGGGGGAGGCGTCCGACGGCGAGGATGCGATCGGGCCCTTTCGAGTGGACCCGGCCGGCCAGGCCGCGGCCCTCGACATCTTGAGCGCCAGTGCGCCCGAGGCTTTGCTGATCGTGGACGAGCTCGGCCCTCTCGAGCTTGAAGGCAAGGGCCATTGGCCCGCTCTGGCGCCCCTCTTGGACGGAAAAGGCCGCCATTTCCTGTTCATCATCCGGGACGCCTGCCTGGAGGAGTTCGGGCGGATCCTCAACGGCCGACCGCATAAGACTTTCTCGGTCAAGGATCGGATCAACGTCTCGGAGGTTGTCCGCGAAATCCAGGCAAATGTCCATCCGAGCTAAATTCTTCGCCACGTTCCGGGAGCTGTTCGAGGCCCGGGAGCGTGAGCTTCCGGCGGCCGAAGCCCCGACGATCGGCGCCTTGATCGAACGGCTGTGCGACTCGCCGGCCCGCCGGGCCGCGCTGTTCGACGGCGCGGCCCTCAAGCCCCACCTGATCATCATGATCAACGGCGCCCCGGTACCTCCCTCGGGCTTCGCCGAAGCGCCGCTTTGCGACGGGGACGTCGTCTCCATCTTTCCGCTGCTCGGCGGGGGGTAAGCCCCGCTCCGGACTTGTGTCCCATCGGGACTTCCTGTATCCTAAGCCTTACTTTTTGAAGGGATTATCCATGTCTTCCTCCCATTTTGGATTCTTCGGCCGGATCGCCGAGATCGATCTGACCACGGGTGATGTCCGCGTCCGGCCGCTGGCCGCGGAGACGGTCGCCGATTATCTCGGCGGCCGGGGCTTGGCCACCCGCCTGCTCTATGACGCCATCGACCCCCAGTGCGATCCGCTGGGGCCC
Organism: Candidatus Aminicenantes bacterium; assembly: GCA_026393855.1. Lineage (NCBI taxonomy): Bacteria > Candidatus Aminicenantota > Candidatus Aminicenantota bacterium. Next base: position 95,893 of record JAPKZJ010000007.1, on the reverse strand, counting down.
GACAACGCCTTCGTCATCGCCGCCTCGCCGCTTATCGGCACCAACGCCCCCACGGCCGCCCGCGGCCACATGGTCTTCAAGTCGCCCCTGACCGGGGTCATCGGCACGGCCAATTCGGGCGGCGGCTGGGGCCATACGTTCAAGGCGGCCGGCTACGACGCCCTGGTCGTCAAGGGCCGGGCGTCCTCGCCCGTCTGGGTCGACATCACGCCGCAGGGGATCAAGATCGAGCCCGCCCATCACCTCTGGGGCCGCGACATCCACGCCGTGAACGACGCGCTCACGGCGGGATTCGAGGCCGGCGACCGGCCGCGCGTGTTGGGCATCGGCCCGGCGGGCGAGAACCTGGTCCGCTACGCCGTGGTCGGCAACGACAAGAACCGCGTCTACGGGCGCTGCGGCGCCGGTGCCGTCTGGGGCAGCAAGAACCTCAAGGCCATCCGCGTCCGGGGCCGGGAAAAGGCCCCGATGCACGACAAGGAACAATTCCAATCCGGCTACGACCAAGCTTTCTATCTCCTGCGCCAGGCGCCCGTGACCAAGCGTCTGATGCGCGAGCTGGGCACGGCCGGGCTGGTCGAGCTGATCAACGTCATCGACATGCTGCCGCACCGCAACTTCCAGGACTGCACCCACGACGAGGCCGACCTCGACCGCGTCTCGGGCGAGACGATCGCCAAAACCATCCTGGAGCGGGCGGCGGGCTGCTTCCTTTGCCCCATCGGCTGCCAGCGGCACACCCGGATCGACGCGCCCGACGGCACCTCCCAGAAAGGCGAAGGCCCGGAATACGAGACCGTCGTCCTGATGGGGCCGGATTGCGACGTTTACGATTTGGCCGCCATCACCACGGCCAACTACCGCTGCAACGAGCTGGGGCTGGACACGATCAGCTTCGGCGGCACGGTCGCCTGCGCCATGGAGCTCGCGGAGAAGGGGCTTCTCCCGGGCGGGCTGGATGGGGCGGCGGACATCCGTTTCGGCAACGCCGCGGTCATGGAGAAGCTGGCCATCGCCACGGCCCACCGCCGCGGCATCGGCGACCTCCTGGCCGAAGGATCCTGGCGGTTGGGCGAGACATGCGGGCGCCCCGATCTGTCCATGACCGTCAAGAAGCTGGAGATTCCGGCCTACGACCCGCGGGCCTCGTTGACCCAGGCCCTCGGCTACATGACCTCGCCCTCGGGGGCCTGCCATTTGCGCGGGGGATATGCCGTTTCGCTGGCCTTTTTCGGCGGCACCAAGGAGATCCCGCGCTTCAGCCTGCTGCAATCGCCCATCGCCATCCGCAACATGCAGAACCACGGCATCCTCCAGGACAGCCTGGGCATCTGCCGTTTCACCGGCTACGCCTTCGGCAGCGATCCCTGGGCCCGGATGCTGAGCGGAACGACGGGGATGGACTTCTCCGTGGCCAAGCTGGAGCGGATCGAGAACCGGGTGGCCGCCCTGGAGCGGATGTTCAACGTCGAGGCCGGTGCGACTGCGGCCGACGACGCCCTGCCCCCGCGCTTCGCCGAGTCGTCGATCCCGGTGGCGGGTGAGCCGCGGGCCGTGACCGAGGAAGCGCAGGAACGTATGCGGCGCGACTACTACGCCGTCCGGGGCTGGGACTTCGACGGGCGGCCCACGCAGGCCTTACGGGACGAGCTGGATATCGCCCCCCGGGCCGGGAGGACAGCATGACCCGCCGTGCCTGGAAGACGAGCGATGCGACTCTGGAGATGTTCCGGTCGCTGGGCCGGGCCTGCCTCTTGTACGACATCCAGGACAGCCACAGCGGCAACATGGCCGTCAAGATCAAGGACGAGAACGGCCGCGATCAGATCCTGATCACCGCCACCGGATCCCAAAAAGGCGACCTCGACGCCAGCCAGATTTGCTATCTGTCGGCGACCGAGACCGACTACGGATACTACAAGGCCTCCTCCGAAACCGACATTCATCAGAAGATCCTGAGCATCCCCGGCGTCGGCGCTTCGATGCACGCCCACACCAAGGAGATCACGATCGCCACCATGGACGACGCGCCCAAGCCCGCCCAGCCGCCCGATTTCGTCCCCATCGACCCGCTGGGCTGGAAGTTCCTGGGCGACCACGTCCACGTCGATTGGTTCGCCGTGCCCAGCGGCTCGCCCGAAATGGCCGCCCGCATCCCCGAACGGCTGCACGACCATCCGGCCACGACGATCCAAGGCCACGGCACCTTCGTCCGGGCCCGAACCCTGACTGAGGCCTTCTTCCTGCTCTGCGTCGCCAATAATGCCGGCCAGGTCGTCCGGGGCGCCCGCAAGCTCGGGGTGGACGTCGAGGCCCTGCGGGCCCGCATCAAGGCCGAACCCGCTGCCTTCTTCGCCATCCCGCCCGACGACTACGACCTGGACGACGCGGAAGGCTGCGATTTTCCAGAAGAGAGCGAAATCCGGGTCGAGTTCCGCAAGGCTGGGGCCCGCATCTACGAGTCGCGGCTGTCGCCTTTCCACACCGGCACGATGTCGGTGCGGGGGGTGGGGGATATGCTCTACGCGCCCATGGCCTCCATGCCGCGTGAAGTGGGCGGGCCGTTGCGCAAGCTCCCGCTACGGGCCGACGCGGGGGACTCGGCCATTCTTCGCCTGCACAAGACGATCTACGCCGAGACGGACTTCCAGACCGTCATGCATTGCTGGCTGCCGGAAGCCGAGGCCCACTCCTACTTCAAGTATCCCGGCGACACCGAAGTTTCCGATCGCATCGTCCCCGTGGACGCGGAGGGGAGCTTTCTCTACCTGGTCATCCCGGTTCTCCCGGCCGACGTCGACGAGGAGACGCTCATCCGCAAGCTCTTCGATTACAAGGTTGCGGTCGTGCGCGGCGGCGGGGTCTGGGCGGTCGGCCAGCAGTCGTTGAGCGAAGTCCTCCACCATCCTTCGTCCGTGCGCGAGATCTGCCTCTACCGGATCGGCGCTTACGAACGGGGGCTCGACCTGCGGGCGATGGAGCCGAAGAAGGCCAAGAAGTGGTGAGGGGGAGGGGCCTTACTCCCACTTCAGCCGATAGGCGACGATCTCTTTGAAGCCGTCTTCTTTTTCCTGCAGACAATAGAATTTATCGGCCTTCATGCGAGCCCATAGGGATCCTTCCCAAATGACCGCGTTCAGGCTTTTCCGCGCCACGAAGACGCCGTCCTCATCGAAGATGTCATAGAGAAATTCCCCAGGCTTGTCGCCGGGTTCGAAGGTGGCCACCAGAAGCCGCCCGTTCTTGTCGGCGGTCAGGGATTGGAACGGGGCGTGGTTTTTCGGGAAATTGAGTCTGTCTTTGAACCTCGGCCCAAATAACTTGATGGTTTTCTCCCGGTACGCCTCACTGACCGGGACCGGTTGATAGTCCTTCCGGATGATTCGGACGAGCGAGCCATTCCGGTCGTAAACTCGGATTTCGTAGCCGCGGCTTTCGTTGGCGACGAAGGTCCGCTCCCGCGACGCCGCGGCCCAGAACGACGGCTCGATGGGATTGATTTCGTCCGGCTTGATGGCGATCCTATACGAATCAAGAGCCTCCTGCGCCCGGTTATCGGCGCCCAGCCTCATAATGGTGGAAGATAAGATCACTTTTTCGCCCTCGGGATTCATCGACGTGCTTTTAAGCAGAAGATCGCCGCCCGGGCCGCACTGGACCGGGCCGGGATCGACGAGCGCTTCAGCCGCGAGAAAATTCCCGTCCTTGTCGAACCGGCTGAGGCTCCCGTTGTCATGAATGAGGACCCGGTCCAAGTCGTCCAGGGCCAGAAAACGAGGGAATTGAAGCTCCCCCGGCCCCTGCCCCTTGCGGCCGAATGATTTGAGGAAGCGGCCTTGGTCGTCGAAGAGAAAAAAGAAAGGGCCCTCACCCTTCTCCGTCCGCAGGACGAAGATTCGGCCTTGGGAATCGACGTCGAAGCCGAAGATGTCGGGGAGGCCTGCATCCCTTATTTCGGCGCTCTCTGTATCGATGGAGAATAGGCGCTCCAGAGTCATCCCTCGGACCCTGCCGGCCGGGTAAGGCGACAAGTGGTTGAGGACGACTTCGACGCCGTTTTCCGTCGTTCTTTGGACGAGGCTCTTGGGGCCGGCGCAGTTCGCCAGGAGGAGGAGAAGAAGAATCGGGAGAAAAAATGAGCGCTTGTTCATACGGTCCCCCTTCTTCATTATTCTAGGCCCGAGGGCCGGCCGGAACAAGCAAGAAAATTCAGGTTCTTCTCCCATCTCCGGGAAACGCGGTCCGGGTGTTGGCCCGGCGGCTTCGGGCTCTACTCGCCTTTTCCCACCACTCTCCTCGGCGCCTCGGAACTGCGCATTCAAGATCATCCGGTCTTGAAGACCACCCACTCCGATTCGATTCCGTTAGAATGTCGCGTGCTCAAACAGCCCTCGGCGGCCGCTGGCTTCCCTCGGAGAGTTGTGGAAAAAGGCGCCGCCCTCGCGATTTCGCCGTCGGCCAACACCCCGAACCGCGCTCGTTTCCTGGAGATGGGAGATGAACGAAATTTAGCGCTTGATTCGCATCGAGACTAGTCGTGATCGAACGCGGCTGCCATCAGGGCGAAGACCGCGGCGAAGAACAATCCCCCGAACAGCGCGACCATCGGCCATTGGCTTTTCTGGGCGAAATAGCCGGGGCTGTTGATGATCGAATAGAGGGCCATGCCGCCGGCGACAAGGAAGAGAGATCGGCCCCAAGAGAGCTTTTTGAGAATCGCCAGGCCGCTCAGGACGAGAGCCAGCGCCGTCAGGATTTCGGCCGCAAGATGGAACCCGATCGATAAAGGCGCCGTGGCCAGCTCGGGAATCCCGTTCGTGGCCAGGTTGGCGGCCCATTGCCCGATCATCAGCATCCCCACGACGAGGGCGAATATCCCGGCGAATTTCATGGCCTTCTCCTGATGACCGTTCGCCGCCTATTATATCCGAGTCGGGCGGCCGGAGGCGTGTTTGACCCCTCCCCGCCGCTATGATACAAATTTCTTTTCGAGTCTCCGCAGGAGGAACCGCATGGGTAAAAAATCCCTTCTCGTCCTGGCCATTCTGGCCCTGATCGTCATCCCCGTCTGCAAAAAGGCTGCAACCATGAAATACCCCGTAACCGTCAAGGCGGAGCAGGTCGACGACTATTTCGGCACCCAGGTGGCCGACCCCTACCGCTGGCTGGAGGACGACAAGTCGACCGAGACGGCGGCCTGGGTCAAGGCCCAAAACGACGTCACCTTCGGCTACCTGGCCAAGATCCCCTTCCGCGAGGCGCTGAAGAAGCGGTTGACCGATATCTTCAACTATCCCCGCTACTCTTCGCCCTTCCGCGTGGGCGAATACTATTTCTTCGGCAAGAACGACGGCTTGCAGAACCAGTCCGTCGTCTACGTGCAAAAAGGCCTGGACGGCGCCCCCGAGGTCTTCATCGACCCCAACGCGCTCTCGCCCGACGGAACGATCCGGGTGGGCCTGATTGGGCCCTCCGGCGACAAGAAGTACATGGCCATCTCCCGCGGCGAGGCCGGCTCGGATTGGTCCGAGATCCGGGTCATGGACATCGCCGGCAAGAAAGAGCTGGCCGACCAGATCAAGTGGGTCAAGTTCTCCGGCGCGGCCTGGTGGAAGGACGGCTTCTTCTACAGCGGCTATGAAAAACCCGAGGCGGGCAAGGAGCTGACGGCCAAGAACGAGTTCCAGAAGATCTTCTATCACAAGCTCGGTGACCCGCAGGCCAATGACGCGCTTGTCTACGAGGATAAAGAGCACCCCCTGCGCTACTTCGGCGTCGGCGTCAGTGAGGACGAGAAATATGCTTTTCTAACCGTCAGCGAGGGCACATCCGGGACTGAGCTCTACTGGCGCGACCTGGCCAAGCGGGGCTCCTCGTTCGAGCTGTTGATGAAGGGCTTCGACCACGACAGCGGCGTCATCGACAATGTCGGCGACAAGTTCCTGGTCCAGACCAATCTCGAGGCGCCCAACGGCAAGGTCATTCTGATCGACCCCCGCAAGCCCGATAAAAAGAACTGGGCGGTTGTCATTCCCGAAAAGCCCGAAGTTCTGGCCGGCGCCGGGACGGCCGGAGGCCAGCTCTTCTGCAACTACCTCAAGGACGCCAACACGAAAATATATCAACACGGCCTGGACGGCAAGATGGTCCGGGAAATCGTGCTGCCGGCCCTCGGCACGGCCGGCGGGTTCGGCGGCTGGCGCGATGACAAGACGATCTTCTACACGTTCACTTCGTTCACCTATCCGCCCACGATCTTCAAGTACGATATCGCCGGCGGCACGTCCGAGGTCTTCCGCAAGCCTGAGGTCAGGTTCGATCCCCAGGGCTACGAGACCAAGCAGATCTTTTACGTCAGCAAGGACGGGACCAAGGTGCCGATGTTCATCGTCCATAAGAAGGGCCTGGCCCTGGACGGGACGAATCCCTGCTTCCTGACGGCTTACGGCGGCTTCAACATCAGCAGCCAGCCGTATTTCAGCCCCCTGCTCATCGCCCTTTTGGAGCAGGGGGTCGTCTTTGCCGAGCCCAACCTGCGCGGCGGCGGCGAGTACGGCGAGACCTGGCACAAGGCCGGGATGCTGGGCAAGAAGCAGAATGTCTTCGACGACTTCATCGCCGCGGCCGAGTACCTGATTGCCGAGAAGTACACGGCCAAGAACAAGCTGGGGATCGAGGGCGGGTCCAACGGCGGCCTGCTGGTGGGCGCGGTCATGACCCAGCGGCCCGACCTGTTCAAGGTGGCCCTGCCTGCGGTCGGGGTCATGGATATGCTCCGTTTCCATAAGTTCACCGTCGGCTGGGGCTGGGTGGTCGAATACGGCTCGAGCGACAACGAGGCCGACTTCAAGTGGCTTTACGCCTATTCCCCCCTCCACAACATCAAGGCCGGCACCGCCTATCCGGCCACTCTGGTGACGACGGCCGACCACGACGACCGGGTGGTGCCCGCCCACTCCTTCAAGTTCATCGCCACCCTGCAGGAGAGGCACAAGGGGCCGAACCCCGTTCTCATTCGAATCGAGACGCGCTCGGGCCACGGTTCGAGCAACGTGACCAAGGCCATCGAGTCGACGGCCGACGAGTACGCCTTCTTCCTATTTAATGTGGGGGCCCAGCCGAAGTACAACTGAAAAGAATAGGGGGACTGCTAAAGCCCGTCCCCCTATTTGTTTCAGCGATGGAAGCTCTGGCCGATGAATTTAAGGCCGTCGACGATTCCCGTCCGCCAATAGGACCAGGTGTGGGCGCCGTCGCGGACCCGGAACTCGTGCGGGATCTTGCGCTCCGACAGCGTCATGTGCAACAGGCAATTGCCCTTGATTAGGAAATCGTCGTCGCCGCAGTCGATGTAATAGCGCACTTTCTTGAGCTCGGCTTCGGGCTTGGCCTGGGCCAGGTTGATGGGGTTGTACGCCCTGAAGTGATCCGTGGCCTTGCCGTCCGTTCGAGGGCCGAACAATGAGGCGAACATCCGGTCGTAGTTCGGCGCCTCCATCACCGCCGCGTCTTCCTCGGCCCAGACGGCGGCGCTGAACGCGGCACAGGCGGCGAACAGGTCGGGGTGGCGCATGGACAAGGTCAGCGAACCCCAGCCGCCCATGGACAGGCCCGATATGCCGCGGAACTCGCGGGCCGCGCGGGTGCGATAGGTCTTGTCGATGAGGGGGATGAATTCGTTGACGAACATGTCCTCCCAGCGGACCTTGCCCTGATAGTCGTTCATGTACCAGGCCACTCCGCCGTCGGGCATGACGATGATCATCGGCGGGATCTCGCGCTCGGCGATGGCCCTATCGGCGGCCTGGTTGATCTCGCCGAACTGGATCCAGCCGGACTCGTCATCCGAATAGCCGTGCAGAAGATAGACGACGGGATAGCGCCGGGTCGAGGCCGCATAGTCCGGCGGCAGGTAGACAGCGAATTTCACCTCGCGGCCGAGGGTGGGACTCTGGAGCTTCAGCCCCTCCAGGACCTGGCCCTGGGCGACGACTTGGCCGGCGGCCGCGGGGACAGTCAAGCCGGCTGCGACGACAAGACCAATCATGAGGATGATGGGGATTCTTTTCATTGGCTTCGCCTCCTGCTCCTTAGGGTATTGTGCCTCCCCGACGAAATCAATAAGATGATTCCTCCGACAAGGAAGGTGCTCATGAAATCCTCCCGAATCGCCGTCCTCTTCATCGTCTCCTCCCTCCTCGCGGCCGGTCTTCTCTCCTGCCGCGGCTCGAACGCGGGCTCCGGCGCTGCCGCCATCTCCGAAAAGAACGAGGTCTTCAAGACCTACCCCTACGGCGACCCCGACCCCGTGCCCATCTTCGCCCGCTCGACTATGTGGGGCGGCGGCGCCCGCCTCTACCCGTATTATTTCTTCAACAAGTTCAGCGGCGCCGGCATTGACCAGGAGTGGCCCGTCGTCCGCCTGGAGAACCCCTACATCTCGGTCGCCGTCCTGCCCAAGGTCGGCGGCAAGGTCTGGGGAGCGACCGACAAGGCGACCGGCCGGGATTTCCTCTACACCAACCACGTCATGAAGTTCCGCGAGATCGCCCTGCGCGGCCCCTGGACGTCGGGCGGCATCGAGTTCAACTTCGGCATCGTCGGCCACGCGCCCACCACGGCTTCGCCCGTGGACTACTTCCTGCGCCGTGACCCCGACGGCAGCGTCAGCTGTGTCGTCGGGGCCATGGACCTGCCCTCGCGAACGCGCTGGAGCGTCAGTATCCGCCTGCCCAAGGACAAGGCCTACTTCGAGACCAACGGCGCCTGGTACAACCCCACTCCCTTCAGCCAGTCCTACTATTACTGGTCCTGCGGGGCCATCAAGACGGCCGATGACCTACGCTACATCTTCCCCGGCCGCTGGCAGATCGGCCACGACTACAGCGTCCCGCTCGAGCCCTGGCCGGTCGATTCGCTGGGGCGCGATCTGTCCTGGTACCGCAACAACGCCTTCCCCGGCTCCAAGAGCTACTTCACCCTCGGCGAGCGTGAGGACTTCTACGGCGCCTGGTACGAGAAGAGCGACGCCGGGTTCGGCCACTGGGCTCTCTACGACGACATGCCCGGCCGCAAGGTTTGGATCTGGGACCTGTCGCGGGCCGGCGAGATCTGGGTTGACTTGTTGACCGACACGGACGGCCAATACACCGAGCCCCAAGCCGGGCGCCTGCTGAACCAGTCGGACCATGAGTTCCTGACCTCCGGCGCCGCCGACCGCTGGCGCGAACTCTGGTTTCCCTATAACGGCATCGGCCCCATGACCTCGTCCTCGCCCGCCGGCGTCCTCAACGTCGCCGCGGCCGAAAAGACGCTGGCCGTCGGGATTTATCCGCTCAAGGCCGTCGACGACGACCTGGTCGTCACCTCGGGCGGCAAGGAAATCCACCGCGAGCGGATCAAGGCCGATCCGGCCAAGCCGATCAAGAAAGACCTCCCCCTGGCGGTCTCCGGCCAGCCCTTCACCGTAAGTCTCGGCGAAACTCTCGTTTACCGCTCCGACCCGGCGGCCGACGACCTCGAGCGGCCGCTCCGGTTCAAGCCGGTGGACGAATCGACCGCCGAGGGCCTCTACTTGAGCGGGACCCGCAACGAAAAGGCCCGCTACTTCGGCGAGGCCTTGGGCAAATACGCCGCCTGCTTGGCCAAGGCGCCCTCCCACATGGGCGCTTTGACCCGCAGCGCCGAGCTCTATTTTCGCCGCGGCGAATATGCCAAAGCCCTGACCTTCGCCGCCAAGGCCCTCGATTACGACATGTACGATCCGGCCGCGAACTATGTCTACGGCGTCGTGGCCCGCCGCATCGGCAAGCTCACCGACGCCAAGGAGACGCTTGGCTGGGCGGCCCGTTCGGCCGCTTACCGCTCCGCCGCTTACATGCGGCTGGCGGAGATCGCGTTGGGCGAGGGCAACACGGACCTGGCTGCCGATTATGCCCAGCGTTCGATCGACGTCAACAAGTACAACAGCGGCGGATACGAGATCCTGGCGGCCTCTCACCGCAAGGCCGGCCGGCCGGAAGCCGCCCGAGCCGCCCTGACCCAGCTCCTCGACCTCGATCCCCTCGATCATCTGGGCCGCTTCGAGCTCTACTTGTTGGATAAAAGCCCCAAGAATTTGGAGGCCTTCCAGTCCATGATCCGCAACGAGATGCCGCACGAGAGCTATCTCGAGATGGCTCTGGCTTACACGCGCTGGAACCTCAACGCGGACGCGGTCGAGCTCCTGACCCACGCGCCCGCCCACCCGACCGTCTATGCCATGCTCGCGTTCTTAAAATATAAGGACGCGCCCGCGGACAGCAAGGCCTGGCTGGACAAGGCCATGAGCCTTTCGCCGAGCTTGGTCTTCCCGTTCCGCGAGGAGGAGATTCCCCTGTACGAATGGGTCATCAGCCGGCGGCCGGGCGACTGGAAGCCACGCTATTACCTGGGGCTCATCCTCTGGTCCAAGGGCCGGGTCGACGAGGCCCGGGCCCTATTCGCCCAGTGCGATGCGGCGGATTTCGCGCCCTTCTTCCTGTCCCGGGCCATGCTGCTGCGGACCGTCAATCCGGCCGCGGCCCTGGCCGACTACGAGAAGGCCGTTCAAATCGACGAGAAGACCTGGCGCAACTGGCACGCTTTGATCGAGTTCCGGTCCCAGAGCCAGCAGCCCAAGGAAGCCCTCGTCGCCGCCCGCCAGGCGGCCGGAATCTTCCCGACCGAGGTCCCGATCCAGGTCGACCTGGTCCGGTCCCTCATGGCTGTCGACAAGCACAGCGAGGCGGCCGCCGTCCTTGACACTCTTGAAGCCCTGCCGTTCGAGGGCGCTGGCGAAATCCACGCCCTATTCGCCCGGACCCATCTCCAGCTCGGCTTGAACGCCATCGGCAGGAAGGATTGGGCCGGGGCCGTCAAGTCGCTCGAGCATTCCAAGGAGTTTCCGGAAAAGCTCGGCACCGGCAAGCCCTTCGATCCGGACTATCGGATTCAGGACTATCTCCTGGGGCTCATCCAAGCCCGGCTTGGCGACAAGGCCAAGTCGGCGGCGGCTTTTCAGGCCGTCGTGGATTACACGACCAAATATCCCGAAGCGCGGGGGGCCGGGGCCTGGTTCGGCGGCCAGGCCTTGAAGCGGGCCGGGCAAGCAGCCCAGAGCGCGGCGGTTCTGAAAACGGCAGCCACGCCGGCCAAAGACCTTCAGGACGCGCTGAAGGCCCTGGGCAACTGAAAGGACACGGACCATGCACCTCCAGCTCCTCGATTGGCTGATCGTCGCCGGCATCCTGATCGTCTGCTTCGGCCCGGCCCTATTTTTCAGCAAGCGGTCCGGCAAGAGCACCTCCGAGTTCTTCGCCTCCGGCCGGGCCGTGCCGTGGTGGCTGGCGGGCTTGTCGATGGTGGCCACGACATTCTCCAGCGACACCCCCAACCTCGTCACCGATATCGTCCGCCGCAACGGTGTGGCCGGCAACTGGGTTTGGTGGGCCTTTACCCTGACCGGGGTGGCCACGGTCTTCTTCTACGCCCGGCTGTGGCGGCGGTCCGGGGTCATGACCGACCTCGAGTTCTACGAGATGCGCTACTCGGGCAAGGCCGCCGGTGTGGTGCGCGGCTTCCGCTCGGTCTACCTGGGCTTCTTCTTCAACTGCATCATCATGGCCACGGTCAACCTGGCCGCCTGCAAGATCGCGGCCGTCTTATTCAATCTGCCGCGCTGGCAGACGCTGCTCTTCATCTTCGTCCTCAACGTGGCCTTTGCCGCGGTCTCGGGATTGTGGGGCGTGTTGGTCATCGACATGATCCAGTTCTTCATCAAGATGACCGCCGTCATCGCCGCCGCCTATTTCGCCGTTCGGGAGGTCGGGGGGCTGGGGGTGATGGTGGCCAAGCTGTCCGCGAAAGCGGGGCCGAACGGGTTGAACTATCTCAGCATCCTGCCGGATTTCAGGAACAACTGGGATATGGCCCTGGCCATTTTCATCATGCCCATCGCCGTGCAGTGGTGGGCGGTCTGGTACCCCGGCGCCGAGCCCGGCGGCGGTTCCTACATCGCCCAGCGCATGCTGGCCTCCAAGTCGGAGAAAGACTCGCTGGGCGCGGTCCTCTTCTTCAACATCGCCCATTATGTTCTGCGGCCCTGGCCCTGGATCCTGGTCGGGCTGTGCTCGCTGATCATCTTCCCCCAGCTCGCGGATATCCAAAAAGCCTATCCGGGGCTCGACCCGCGGCTCATCGGCCACGACATCGCCTACCCGGCCATGCTCAAGTTCCTGCCGGTCGGGTTCATCGGGCTGATGGTCGGCGGCCTGATCGCGGCCAATTCCTCGACCATCCTAACCCACCTCAACTGGGGCGCCTCGTACCTGGTGCACGACTTCTACCGCCGCTTCATCAAGCGGGATGGCACGGAAAAGCACTATGTCAAGGTCGGCCGCTACGCCACGGTCCTGCTGTTCGTGGTGGCCTCGGGCATGGTCTTTCTCATGGAGTCGGCCAAGGATTCGTTCGATATCATTCTCCAAGTCGGGGCGGGGACGGGCCTGCTCTACCTGATCCGCTGGTTCTGGTGGCGGGTGAACGCCTGGTGCGAAGTCAACGCCATGGTCAGCTCGTTCCTGATATCGATCGCCTTCCTAGCCCTGAGACGACCACATTTCATCCTGCGGCAAGGACTCGTTCTCCCGACCCACATCGCTCTGCTGATCACCATCGCCGTGACCACGGCGACTTGGGTCTTGACCGCGTTCCTGGCCAAGCCCACCGACCCCAAGACGCTGTTGTCCTTCTACCGCAAAGTGCGGCCGTTCGGGCCGGGCTGGAAGGCGGTTCGGGCGGAGGCCGGGATTTCCGAGGAAGAGGCCCACGGCTCGCACGAGAACATTCCGCTGGCCCTGGTCGGCTGGGCTTCGGGCGTCGCGACGATCTGGTCGGCCCTTTTCACCGTGGGCAACGTCCTCTACGGGCGCTGGTCCTGGGCCGCGGGATTGTTCGGGGTCTTCCTGATCAGCGCTTTCATCCTGATTAGGGTCATCAACAAGCTCTGGGAGAATAAAAAAGTTGTCCCCGAGACGGCTTAAAGCCTATTTGCCCTTCATTGCCTCGCGCATCTTGGCCTCGGACTCCGGGCTCCAGTAGCCGCAGTCCAGCTCCATGAACACGGTGGTGTAGGGGATCTTCAGGTTCGTCTTGATCATCAGGATCCGGAAGGTCTTGGCGACTTGGTCCAGGCGGGCGATGAGCTCCTCATGCAGGAGAGGCTTGACCTCGAAGCCAGTCAGCGCCTCGTGGAGTCGTTTCCGCGCCGCATCTGCGCCCGGGGCCAGCGCCTCGGGGACGAAATCCAGCTCCTTGTCCAGCCAGATCTTGGGCCGGACATGGCCGGCGGCGGCGACGGCCTTGAGCACCTCGTCCAGGACGACGAAATGATCCTCGCCCGAAACGACGACGTCCATCCCTGGGCTGATCTGAAGCGGGAAGGCCGCGTCGGCGACGACGATCCAGTTGCGGTGGCCGAGGAGCGGCAGATCCTCGAACAGGATGTCCCGCCAGATCGGTCCGGCGGTTTCTTGTTCGACGGCTTCAGCCTGCGGCTCCGGCGCCGCTTTTTGGGGCGCCCGGCACGAGGCCAGGGTGAGCAGGGCGACGGTTGCGATCAGGATGGGCAGAGTGTGGCGCATATCGGACTCCTCTCGATGATAGGGGCTGCCTGATTTATAGCCTTGAGCATCGGGGCTTGTCAATTCGTGCTAAAATGCGATTCAAGAGAGGGAGACAACGCATGAAGCTCGAACGATTCTACAAGAAAGCCGTCGAGGTCGGCATCGCCAACGATCCGCGGAGCGCGGACGAGATCAAGCGTCTTTTAAGCAATGAGGCCGAATCCTTCAAGGACATCAAGGAAGACGATCGCAAGGCCTACGACAAGGACCGCCTGTTCAATCCCTTCGCCGACACGCGGGTGCTTCACGGCGACCTGGGGGCGGAAGTGACCCGGATCATGGTCGGCATCGACATCGACACGTCCGAGCTCCTGCTGGCCCACACCCTGAACCGCGACCACAAGGCCGGCATCGACCTGGTTCTCGGCCATCATCCCATGGGCGAGGCCCTGGTCCGGATGTTCGACGTCATGCGCCTGCAATCCAGCCTGCTGGCTTTTCACGGCGTCGCCGTCAGCGTCGCCGAACAGCTCATGGACCAGCGGATGGGCGAGGTCGAGCGGCGGCTGCTGCCGATCAACGCCACCCGCGAGATCGATGCGGCCCGCCTGCTGGGCCTGCCGCTGATGTGCATCCACACCGCGGCCGACAACTGCGTCAACCATTTTCTGACCGGCCTGTTCGAGCGGGAGAAGCCGGCCCGGCTGAAGGACCTGCTCAAGCTGTTGCGGGCCGTCCCGGAATACGACAAGGCCGTGGGCCTGCAGATGGCGCCCAAGATCGTCAGCGGCTCCGAGGGAGCCTCCTGCGGCCGCATCCTGCTCGAGATGACGGGCGGGACGTCGGGGTCCAAGGATATCTACGACAAGCTCGCGGCGGCCGGCGTCAGCACGCTCGTCGGCATGCACATCAGCGAGGAGCATCTGACCAACGCCAAGAAGGCCAACCTGAATGTGGTCATCGCCGGCCATATCGCCAGCGACGTGCTGGGGCTCAATCTTCTTTTCGACGAGATCGAGAAGGAGGCGCCGCTGGAGTTCGTCGGCGTCAGCGGCTTCGAGCGGATCCGGCGCTAAAGAGCCCGTTTGGCATCATTAGAAAACGCTCGGTTGTTGGAGCTCACTCGATTTTGACGATGCGTCTAGCGGCTATCCTTTAGGATACAGTCCGTTTTCCCCCAACAGCTTCAGGGCTTTTTCGTAGGTCCCCATCTTGACCGTCTTGGGGATCGAGTGATCGCTCATGAAGATGTAGGGGATTCGCTTCTTACGGATGACTTCGAGCTTGGGCAGAATCTCGGCTTCTAGGATGGCCGAATCGTTTGACTCGAAAGCCCGGATGTCCATATTGCCGGCGAAGGCCATCTCGCCGCCCAGCGCCCGGACCGTCTCCGAGAACTCGGCCACATGCTGGCCGCCCTTGGCTTCCAGGGGGTGCAAGACATCAACGCCGGCTTTCATCAGGTCGGGCAGGAAGGGCCGGATGAAACCGCAGGCGTGCAGGATGAACGGCAGCCCGTGGTCGTGGCAGAAGCCGGCGATCTTCTTGTGGCTGGGGAAAATGAACTCGCGGTACATGGCAGGGGAGAAGAACGGCGCCCGGGTGTAGCCCATGTCGTCATAGGTCCAGATCCCGTCGGGCTTGCCGACTTCGCGGATGAGATAGTCGAGATGAAGAATGGTGTTGTCGGTGACGACTGAGCAGAAATCATGAATCCAAGCGGGATCAAGGACCATGGACTCAAGGAAGACGACGTCGCCCATGGCCCGGCGCATGATCTCGACGACCAGCATCTGCTGATAAACGCAGAAGCGGTCCGAAGCCATCCCGGCCTTGTAGGCCGCGACCAGGCCGTCCCAATCGGGGAAACGGCTCTTGCCCAGCCCCAGGAGAAGGTCGCGAAACTCGGCCTTCCAAACGGCTGCGCTCGTCATCTCGAATCCGAGGTGCTCGGGGACGCCCGGCTTGGACTTCCACTCGCGATGGAGGGCGCCCCAGCCGTTGCGTTTGACGAAAGTCTCGGCGTCCTCGTCCACGATGACATCATCGATGGGGCGGCCGGTCGTGCGGAACATCGAACCCTTGATCTCGCGGACGTCGTGGCCGAAATGATCGACTAAATCGGCTCCCGGAGGCAAACCCTGCTTCTCCCATTCGGCCTGGGTGTCCTGCCAGAACCACTCGAATAGACCCACCCGCTCCGGGCAGCGCTTGTGCCGGCAGATTTCAGTCAGGATCTCGCGGCGGGTCATCTCCCGGATTGTATAGGCAGGACGCCTCTGGATTCAAGTTTCCCTCTAAACCCGTCCGCCAAATTGACTTCCAGGGGCCTTTCGCTTAGAATCTTGGCGCTTTGGCGGCGTAGCTCAGTCGGTCAGAGCATACGGCTCATATCCGTAGTGTCCGGGGTTCAAATCCCTGCGCCGCCATTCTTCTTCCTCCCCCCCGCGCCCCTTCGCGGCGGTTAAACATATCCGGATCAGCCGGTTGCGATCTGTGATAGAATTTTTCCGGAATGCCCCCCAAGCGCCGACTCCATCCCGCCTACCGCAAGTTCCGGGCCACCGTCCTCGACCAAGGCTTGATCAGACGGGGTGATACCGTCCTTGTGGCTTGTTCCGGCGGGCCGGATTCGATGGCCCTCCTCCACCTTTGCCTGGAACTGGGCGGCGATGAGGGATTCGCGACGGCCGCGGCTCACTTCAATCACGGCTTGCGGCCCCGCGCCGCGACGGATGAACGGTTCGCCGAGGCGGCGGCCCTCAAGCTCGATATTCCCTATTTCGCCGGCCGCGAGGATGTCCGCTCGCTCGCCCGTGCCCAGAGGCTGGGGGTCGAGGAGGCGGCGCGGCTGGCCCGTTACCGATTTCTCGAACGGGCGGCGGCCGAGGCCGGGGCGGCCCGGCTCGCGACCGGCCACACCATGAACGACCAGGCCGAGACCGTCCTCCTGCGCCTTCTGCGCGGCACCGGCCCCGCGGGGCTGGCCGGGATCCCGACGCGGCGCGGGCTCGTCATCGTTCGGCCGATCCTGGCGCTGGAGCGCCGGGAAGTTCTGTCCTACCTCGCCGATCGCGGAATTGCCTATCGCCGCGACGAAACAAATTCCGACACCGACATCCTCCGCAACCGCGTCCGCCATCTGCTCATTCCCTATCTTGAAAAGCGCTTCGAGCCGGCTATCGTCCGTTCGCTGGCCCGGCTGGCCCGGATCGCCGGCGATGAAGAGGTCTGGCTCGAAGCGGCCGCGGCGTCCCGAATGAAGAAGCTTCTTGGCGGCCCGTCCTCCGCTCCGACCCTCGATGCCGCCGCGCTCCGCCGCCAGCCTCCCGCGCTGGCCCGCCGCATGGTCCGAGCTTATATTAAAGCGCTTAAGGGGGACCTCCGCGACGTCTCCTTCGACGACGTCGAGGCGATCCGCGCCTTGGCCGAAGGCAAGCGGCTGACGCTCTGGAAGGGGCTGACAATCGGGCGGCGCGCGGGCCGATTGTTACCGGGCTGATCAGCCCAAGTACTGGCTCTTCCACATCTGGAAGACCATCAGGGCCCAAAGCTGGTGGCTGTAGTTCTCGCGGCCGGCCAGGTGGGCGTCGATCATGGCCCGTACGGGCTTGGGATTGAACAGCCCGTCCTTTGCTAACCGGTCCTCGGCCAGAACGTCCTTCATCAGGTCGCGCAGGTCGGTTTTCAGCCAGTGCTTGATCGGGATGCTGAAGCCCTCTTTCCCGCGCCAGACGTTTTCGGCCGGCAGGACCCGTTCCATGGTCTTCTTCAGAATCCACTTGGTCTGACCGCCGCGGAGCTTCAGGTCCCCCGGCAGGCGGAAGGCGAACTCGACCAGCTTGTGATCGAGGAGCGGCTCGCGGGCCTCCAGTGAGACGGCCATGCTCATGCGGTCGACCTTGACCATAATGTCGTCGACCAGATAGGACTTGAGGTCGAGATAGAGCTCGCCGGTGATGTCGTCGAAGCGGGCCGCCTTCTCGAATAGCCCGGCGAACGGCTCGCCTTCGTCCACCCCTTTGATCCCGCCCAGCGACTCGACCAGGCCGGGCGCGTAAAGCCTACGCCTGTCGCGGGCGCTCAAGAACATCATCCAGCGCAGGTGCCGCAAATGCGCCTCGTGGTCGAACCCCTCAGTGAACCGACGCAGCTTGTTCCAGGTCCCTTTCTTCTTGTCCGAAGGGCGCAGGCGGCCGACCAGCGCGCCCACGGCCTTCCCTCCGGCCGGGACCGCGAATCGGCGGGCCATCCGCTGGGCCTGGTAATGCTCGTAGCCGGCGAACAGCTCGTCGCCGCCGTCGCCCGACAAAGCCACGGTGGCGTGGGCCCTGGTCATTTGGGAGACAAGGTAGGTCGGGAAGATCGAGAAATCACCCAGAGGCTCATCCAGGTGCCGGATCAGCGTCTCGGTCAATTCCAGGGCCCGAGGCTCGATGATGAATTCCTCGTGCTCGGTCTCGAACAGCTCGGCGATGCGCCGGGCATGGTGAAGCTCGTTGTAGGTCTGGTCGGCGAAACCGATGGAGAAGGTCTTGAGGGGCGAGGCTCCCAGCTCGCGCATCAGGGCGACGATGGTCGAGGAGTCGATGCCGCCGCTCAGGAACGCGCCCAGAGGAACGTCGCTGACCAATCGAAGCTTGACGCTCTCCTTGAGCAGGGCGTAGAGTTCGTCGCAGATTCCGGGAAGCTCGGCCGGCTTGATCTGCCGCGGCGGGCCGGCCTCGGGCTCGATGTCCCAGTATTTACGGATTGTGATCTTCCCGGCCTCGTACTCCAGGTAGTGCCCCGCCGGGAGCTTGTAGATGCCTTTGAAGATCGAGAACGGGGAGGGGACGTACTCCAGGGTCAGGTAGAGATCCAAGGCCCGCGGCTCGAGCTCGCGCTCGACGGCCGGGTGGGTCAGGATGGTTTTGAGCTCCGACCCGAAGACGAGCGTGCCGCCCGGGGTCAGGGTGTAATAGAGCGGCTTGACGCCGAGGCGGTCGCGGAAGAGAAACAGCTTCCCGATCCGTTTGTCCCACAGGGCGAAGGCGAACATGCCTCGGAAGCGGTCCAGGAAGGCGGGCGCCCCCCATTCCTCATAGGCGTGGACGAGCGTCTCGGTGTCGGATTTGGTGGCCATGGCGTGGCCGCGGGCGATCAAATCGTCGCGGATCCCGGCGAAGTTGTAGGCCTCGCCGTTATAGGCGATCCAGACCGAGCCGTCCTCGTTGGACAGGGGTTGGTGGCCGGTGACCAGGTCGATGATGCTCAGGCGGCGGTTGCCCAGCCCGACCCGCTCGTCGACATAGACGCCTTCATCGTCCGGGCCGCGGTGGACGATCGTCCGGCACATCCGGACGACCAGGTCCTCGGGGACGGGTGACGCGCCCGCCACGGGGCGGGCCAGGCCGCAGATGCCGCACATGTCAGGGCGTCCTCGGGATGAGCTCGAGCTCGAAGAAGACGCCCAGGTGGCGGAGCTCATCGCTGGTGCGGCTCTCGAAGAAGGGGATCGAGGCCTTGGCCGCCTTGACCTTGAACCGGTACTGGTGGCTTTCGGAGATCTGGAAGCCGTTGCCGACCGCGAAACGCAGCGTCCCCTTGGCCATCGGCTGCAGGACGATGCGCTGGGTCCGGCCGTCCAGCTTGACGGTGATCTCGTTGTCCTGGCGCGGGTTGTTCAGCAGGTGGACGATCACTTCCTTGACCGGGAAGAAGGTCCGCAGGACCATATCGGCGGTCTTGTCGCCGTAAGTCCACCAACCGTTCTCCTCCCGTTGCTTCTTCTCGTATCCGTCATTGAGGAAGTAGAGGAAGCGGTCTTGGAAGTAGGGCATGCCCCATTGCTGGCGGAAGGCGGACTGTTCGGCGTTGGTCGGCAGGTCGTTGATCAGGGTCAGCTCGACCGGCAAAAGCGTATAGGGGAAGTGCTTGGCGTGTATAGCCGGCTGGGCCGTGGTGGCCATGGGCGAGAGAAGGATGGGGGCGATGAAGACGGCCGCCATGACCCAGGGCCAGACGAGCTCGCGCTTGCGCATCTTGAGCGCCGGCAGAAACAAAAACATCGGGTAGATGTTCATAAAATAGCGGTTGGCCATCGATCCGCCGCCGCCGCCGTAGTTGTCCGGCATCATGACCAGGTAGACCAGGATCTGGCCAAAGGCCGCGGCCAGGATGAGCCAGGCGTCCAGGCTCTTGCGGCCGCGCAGGAAAGCCAAAAAGAATAGGACGGCCGGGAAGAAATACCACATGATCCCGGTGAACCTTCCGAAGATGTACCAGAACATATTGTAGGGGAGGAGCCCCAGCGTGCCTTTAAGTCGGTTCGTATAGCCGTCCGTCGACATCGGTCGGCCGGGGGCGCTGTCGAAGGTAACGTCCTTTTTTTCCATCGGGAAGTGATAGACGAAGCTCTTGCGCATCCCGCCCTGGTAGTTCCACTCGCCGGTCCAGGCCTTGTTGGCGGCGAAGAAGGCGGCTGCGACAGCGAGGCTGACGAGCCCCAGGGCCACCGCTTTCCAGAACTTTTTACCGACCAGCAGAGCCGAAAGAAAGATCGGCGCGGTCAGGACGATGTTGGTCGGCTTGGAGAAGACGACCAGGCCGGCGATGGCCGCGGCCAGGTAATCGGAGCTTCCGGAGAGCAGAAACCGTTTCCAGCGTCCTGTCCATACAGGCGCCTGCCCTGCCGCCTGCGCCGCCTCGGCTCGGGACTTGCGAACTTCGGCTTTGTAGCGCCAGAGGAAGAGGACGGTGAAGACAAGAAACATGTTGAAGAACTCGGGCGTCATCCACAGGGCATACAGGAAGGCGACGGAAGCGCCGATATAAGTCGCCATCTTGCCCAGGGCGAGGCCCGGGCTGTTGGCCAAGGCGAAATAATTCCAGCCCATCAACAGGAGCAGAAAGAGCATCAGCCCGTTGAAAACGGCCGGGCCGTTGGGGCCGAACACCCGGACGAATGGGGCCGCGAAAAGAGCGTAAGCGAATGATTTGGCGTAAAACAGCCGTTCCCGTCCGCCCTTGACGACTTTCTTCAGGAAAACCCCATTTGGGCCGGCCCAGAAATCCTCATGATAACGGACGAGGTCCTGCGAGGTGTACTTGTACAGGGCGGGGATATTGGCGAACAGGCCGTATCCCAGGAAAATCCCTGAAATCAGGAAGATAGCCGTCAGGGCGGAGCGTCGCTCGTTCAACATGAGTATAAGCAATACCATATTCCCGTCCGGCAATTCAAACCGGACCGGTCGAGGTGCGTATGCGGAGGGACAATCGTCCTTTGGGGAGGCCATCGCCGGCGACCGTTCCAGGCGGGACTTCTTGGCATGGAATTTGCTTGCTTGAGAGCGGACCTATCCATGTCGATGGATGGGGGGCAGAGCACGAATCATACGCAAGGAGTCCGCCTTCATGCTTCACACAAACCGCAAATCCGCTCCGGGGGAATTATCCGTCCGCATCTGCTACGATGATCACCGCCAAGAGTCCGTCGTGATTCGAAGCTCGGGGGAGCGCGTTTGGCTGGACGGCGACGAGTTCGAAAAGATGCAGATCGTCGAACCGGCCGGCTTGGAAGCGGAGCCGTTCTTCCATCGGGTCGGCCGGCCCTATGATGCGATCCTGTCGGTGGCCTTCCAAGCCCTGTCCGAGCGGCATTAGGATTGCAAACTTTAGCTGGCGACTCACAACCGCACCGGTGCTTTGCAGCCCCAGGCCCTTCAAGGCCTAGGATAGCGCTTCGCAGCCCTAGGTCTTGAAAATACGCGGCGATGATCTGATCGCCCCAGACCAGCGCGACATAGGCGGCCGGCGCCAGGAAGGTTCCGAACGGCAGAGCAAATTGCAGGTCCTTCTTGCGGACCGCCATGATGACGGCGCCGACGATGGCGCCCACGAAGCTGGCCAGGATGAGCGTCAGCAGGGTCTTGCCCCAGCCCAGGTACAAGCCGACCATGATCATCATGGTCACGTCGCCCATGCCCAGCCCCTCTTTTTTCCGGACCAGATAGTAGGCCCCGAAGACCAGGAGCAGGAACCCCGCCCCCACGGCCGCTCCCAGCAAAGCCTGGCCGACGTTCATATCGTCCCTGAAAAATGCATAGAGAAGCCCGAGAGCTGCGGTCGGGAAAACGATCTTGTCGGGCAGAATCTTATGGTCGAAATCGATGAAGGCCAGGGCGATGAGGGCGCTGGTGAAAACGGC
Organism: Candidatus Aminicenantes bacterium; assembly: GCA_026393855.1. Taxonomy (NCBI): domain Bacteria; phylum Candidatus Aminicenantota; species Candidatus Aminicenantota bacterium. The sequence goes on along the minus strand of JAPKZJ010000007.1, from coordinate 74,059 downwards.
GGCGGCGAAGAACGGCAGCCCATAGCCGAGCCGGACGAAGAGGACGAGAAGCAGGGCGGGCGTCAGAAGCTCGACGAAAAGATAGCGCGGCGAGACCCTGGCCCGGCAGGCCCGGCAGCGGCCGCCGAGCAGGAGGTAGGAGAAGACGGGGATATTGTCCCAGGGCCGGATGCGGGTCCCGCAGGCCGGGCAGGCCGAGGGCGGGCGGGACAGATTCAGGCCCCGGGGGACGCGATGGATGACGACGTTCAGGAAGCTGCCCCAGCACAGTCCGAGCAGGCCGACGAAAATCAGCGCTTCCACGGGTTCTCCCGGGTCATGATCCCCCCGGTCCGCGGGTCGTAGATGTAGTCGTGGCCGTCGAAGTCGAGCGGGACTTCGCGGAGCAGGCCGGCCCGGACGAGATCCTCCAAGCCGGCCGGGTTGCGGCCGTTGCGGGTGCGGTAGTCGAACACGGCGTTCTTGACCGCTTCGCCGTCGATGACGGATTTGATGTTGTAGAGGTGGTTGGCGGCGATCTTGCGCACGGCCTCGTCCGTCGAGGTGTCGCGGACCTCGGTCCATGTCTCCCAGGCCGTCTTGTAGTCCAGCGTCTTGAAGGCGGCATTGGCGTAGAGCCGCTTGGCGATCGGGGGCGACCCGGGGATGTCCATGGCCTTCTTGTAGTAAGTCCGGGCCAGCTCGATATCCTTGGCGTAATATTGGGCGTAGTGGCCGGCTTCGAGCGGGAAGATCCAGAAGTCCGGATTCTTGGCCAGCCCCAGGTCCAGAATGCGGATGGCCAGCGGCAGGTCCCGGGCGTCGTAAAGGGCGATCAGGGCCCCGACTTCAAAGGGGTCGACATAGCGCGGATCGAGCTCGGCGATGATCGAGAAGATGTGAGTGAAGTACTTGAACTTGTCGGGGATGGCCGGGTTCCCGAAATACTGGATCGACCAGAGGAAGATCATGTCGGCGGCCAGCGAGGGGAATCCGAAAGTCATCGGCTTCAAATACTGGCCCGAGGGGATGTAGATGATGCCGGAACCGGGCACCTTGGTCCGGTGCAGGGCGTCGTTGGCCGTCTTCAGTCCGGCCGTACAGGCTAGGGCCAGGATGAGGACGACGGCAGGGACGGGGCTCCGCTTCATGGCTTAGACGAAGTCGCGCCGGCGGAAGACGAGGACGGCGATGGACAGGACAACCGCCGTGTAGACTACGGCGTAGGCCGGCCCGGTCAGCAGGGCCGCGGCCGGGATGGGCAGGCCGTGCACGACCTCGGTCTTGTAGTTGAAGACCTCCAGGTCGGGTAGAAGCAGATAGAGGGCCCGCACGACCGTCCGGCCCGCGCCGGGGCGCATCTTCTTGATCAGGGTCATCAGGCTCCAGCTGAAGTGGCCGATCAGATAGAACCCGAGCGAGTAAAGCGAGCTCAGGATGGGGGTGGAGAAGCAGGAGAAGAGGATGGCCACGGCCGTCAGGAGGACGAACTCCATGATCAGGAAGGCGACGGCGGCCAGAAGCTTCAGGTCAATGGCCAGGGTATGGGCGAAGACGAGCCCGAGCAGGATGAGGCTCATCAGTCCGGTCATGACCAGCAGGACCAGGACCAGGCCGGCGAACTTGCCCAGCAGAAATTCGGACCGGCGAATGGGCTTGGAAAGCAGGGTGAAGATGGTCCGCTTCTCGATCTCCTTGGAGACGAGGCCGGTGCCGATCAGGATGGCCATCAGGGCGCCGAAGAAGGCGATGGCCGCCAGCCCGACGTCCTTGACGATCTTGACCCGGTCGCCGACGGTCAGCAGGGCCAGCACCCGGGACAGGCCGATCGAAGCGGCGGCGAAGAACAGCAGGAGGTAGAGGACGCGGTCGCGGACCGCCTCTTTGAAGGTGTTCAGGGCGATGGTCCGGACGGCGCTCATGTCGTTTTCACCATGTCGACGAAGATGTCCTCGAGGGTCTGGGTCCGGGGGACCAACGAATGGAGGCGGGCTTTGCGGGCCCGCACGGCCTCCAGCACCGCCGCCACATCCGCCTCGTCGGCGACCTTGACCATGACCCGCCCGCCGGGTTCGGTGACGCAGGCGCCGCGGGCGGCCAGCTCGGCCTCGGGGATGCCGGACACGGTGATCTCGGTGAAGAGGACTTTTTCCGAAACGAGGTCCGCCAGCCGGCCCTGGCTCAGGATGCGGCCGCCGACGATGATGGCCACCCGGCGGCAGATCATCTCGATGTCCTGCAGGATGTGCGAGGTGAAGACGACGGTCTTGCCGGCGTCGCGGAGTCCGAGAATGATGTCGCGGATCTCCTTGCGCCCGATCGGGTCCAGCCCGCCCAGCGGCTCGTCCAGGATGACGAGGGCGGGGTCGTTGATCAGGGCCTGGGCCAGGCCGACCCGCTGCAGCATGCCGCGCGAGAACTTTCGCAGCTGGAGGCCGGCGGACCGCTCCATGGACACCAGCTTGAGCAGGCGGGGGATGCGCTCGGCCCGGATCTCGGCCGGGATCCCGAACAGCCGGGCGTAGAAGTCCAGGAACTCCACGGCCGTCAGATAGTCGTAGAAATAGGGGTTTTCCGGCAGGAAGCCCAGCCCGGCCTTAGCCTTGGGATCGAGGTGGGGGCGGCCGAACAGCCGGATCGTACCGGCGTCCGGGAAGATCAGGCCCAAGGCGCACTTGATGGTCGTCGTTTTGCCGGCGCCGTTGGGGCCGAGATAGCCGAAGACTTCGCCCTCCTCGACGGAGAAGGAGATGCCTTTGAGGATCTCGTGGGTCTTGGGGATGAATCCGATCTTGAACGATTTGCGGACGTTGTCGAGCTCGAGGACCGGCTTCATGATCGATTCCGCGCGTATTATAATGAGATGAAGAGGGAATTTCAAAGGTCCTTCTCCCATCTCCGGGCCTGCGTCATGGTATTCGGCCCGGCGGCGCGGGTTTTTCACGCCTTCCTCGCGCCTTCTCTTCTCGGCGCCTGCGGAACTCCGCACGATTGATTCTCCGGACTCGAGAGATCGCCCACTCTATCTCTTTTTCGTTTGAACATCACATGCTCAAACATCCCTCGGCGCCCGTTGGGTTCCCTCGAAGAGGTGCGCAGGAAGGCTAAACCCGCGCGGTTTCGCCGTTGGCCGAGTACCGTGACGCTTCACCATCCCCGGAGATGGGAGAAGCACCTTAAATCCATTCTCACCCCGCGCGGCTAGCTCTCCGGCGGCTTCGGTTGCCGGGAGGGGGATGCGGTTTCACCCGCCGATTGACCGCCTCCGGCGATGGACGGAAAGCCGGTCCCGGCCCACAATGGAGCCAAGTTCTCAACCCTCCTTTCAGCGCTCCCCAGGTCCTCCCAGGATCGGGGGAGTCTGTCATTTCTGCTATAATAAGCGCGATTCGAAGACTCACCGGGAGGTCGTCCATGAGCGATTTCGGCGGCGCCTTGAAGCTTTTATCCGAACACCCCGATTACGACATCGCCGTCCTCGGCGTACCCTTCGACGAGAAGTCGAGCTACAAGCGCGGCCAGGCTGCCGGGCCGGCCTCCATTCGGGCGGTCTCGACCGGCAAGTGCTACAACCCCGAGACCGAGCTCGGCGTCAACCTGGAGCGGGATACTGTCTTTGTCGACGTCGGGGACGTGGACACGTCCGGCGACGTCGACAAATCGTTCGCCCTGATCACCAAAGGCGTCCGGGCCATTCTGGCCAAGGGCGCCAAGCCGATCGTCCTGGGCGGCGATCATTCCATCACCTATCCCATCCTGCAGGCTTTTGCCGGAGTATACCCCAAGCTCGACGTGCTCCATTTCGACGCCCACCCGGATCTCTATGAAGACCTCTACGGCGATCGGTTGTCGCACGCCTGCCCCTTGGCCCGCATCCTGGAGGATGGACTGGCCGCGAACCTGGTCCAGGTCGGCATCCGGACCGCGACCGAGGAGCACCGCGCGTTGGCGGCGCGGTACGGAGTGCGATGGGTGGAGATGAAGGACTTCCGGGAAGGATTGGAACTCGCCTTCGTCCACCCGCTCTATATCTCGTTCGATCTCGACGCGCTTGACCCGGCCTTTGCGCCGGGGGTTTCCCATCATGAGCCGGGCGGGCTGTCCATGCGCCAGGCGCTAAGCGTTCTGCAGACGGTACGGGCGACGATCGTGGGTTTGGATGTGGTCGAGCTCAACCCCGGGCGGGATGTCTCCGGGATCACGGCGGCCGCCGCCTTTAAAATCATTCAGGAGACGGCCGGACGCATGGTCCGGCCGTGACGGCGCGGATGGACGAATCGCACGGCGACGGCAGCTTGGGAGTCTCTTTTTTCCCTTCAACCCCCCCGGGAGTTTTATGCGGGCTGTTGTCAGCAAAAGGGGGGTTGATGATGGGAACCAAAAAGGTGGGGGCTCTCTCCAGCCCGCGCAAGAAAGCCATGTTCATTATACGACTCTAACAACCAAAGGCAAGTCTTTTTTTAAAATAATTTGGGTTTTGTCAAGGAGGCAGGCGTGGACGAGAAAAAAATCGACATCAAAGTGGATGAGGGCGTGGCCGTCGGGCTGTATTCGAACCTGGCCGCCATCCGCCACTCGCGCGAGGAGTTCATCTTCGACTTCGCCATCCTGTTTCCCGACGGGCCGGCGGGCAAGCTGTTGAGTCGGGTCATCCTCAGCCCGGCCCATGCCAAGCGGTTTCTGGAGGCCTTGAGCTCGAACGTCCAGCGCTACGAAGCCGGCTATGGCGAGATCGATCCCGGCGCCGCTCCTCCGGCCGTCGGTTTCACTCATTGATGCGCCGCCGGCCGGGGCTTTTCGTCCCGCCCCGCCGGCCCGCCGCGGCGGAAGCCGCCTTGACAACAGGGAATGATTCGATCAAAATTAGGAGAGTTCCCAAGAAAACTCCAACGGCGCGGGTTGATACGGCCGCGGGTGTTTCCCCGGGAACGACGTTTGTCGAGGAGGTTTCATCATGGCATTCGAGTTTAAAAATTCAAGGGGTTCGGTCTACTACCTGCACGGCAAGAACGTCACGCTCAAGGGCGGCCGCCAGCAGATGATCTATTACTTCGGCCGCGAGATCAAAGAGGGCGCCATCGATGCGGTGCCGGCTGGCCTCCAGGTCGTCGAGACGACCAAGACCGGTATGCCCATCCTGAAAAAAAAATAACGGTCTCCCTTTCCGCCGGGTCGATTCGTCGAACCGCCTCCTCCCGCTTTTAAGCTTCTTTGACTCGGCCGCGAATTCCGTTATAGACTCGAGACCATGAAGCCTCGACATCTCTTTCTCCGCTGCCTCGTTCTCGGCTTGGGCGCGGCGTTGGCCCTGGCCGCCTGTGGCCGTCCCGACTCCGGCGGCTCGGCCGCTCCGGCCGCGACTCTCAAGATCGCCGTCATCCCCAAGGGCACGACCCACGAGTTCTGGAAATCCATCCACGCCGGCGCCGTCCAGGCGGCCCGCGAGCTCGGTGTCGAGATCATTTGGAAAGGCCCCCAGAAGGAGGACGATCGAGCCCAGCAGATCACCGTCGTCGAAGACGTCATCAGCCGCGGTGTCAACGGCATCGTCCTGGCGCCGTTGGACGACCGGGCCTTGGTGCGCCCCGTCCAGGATGCCATGCGCGACAAGATCCCGGTCGTGATCATCGACTCAGGTCTGCAGGGCAAGGATTATGTCAGCTTCATCGCCACCGACAACTACCAGGGCGGCGTCCTGGCCGCGCGCCGGCTGGGCGGCCTGCTCGGCGGCAAGGGCCGGGTCCTCGTCATCCGCTACCAGGCCGGCTCGGCCTCGACGACGGAGCGCGAGCGCGGCTTCCTGGAGACGCTGGAGCGGGAGCTGCCCGGCTTGACGCTTCTAGCCAAGGACCAGTACGCCGGCCCGACCACCGAGACCGCCTACCAGACCGCCGAAAACCTGCTCGGCCGCTTCCCTGACGCCACCGGCCTGTTCTGTCCGAACGAGTCCAGCACCTTCGGCGCGCTCCGCGCCGTCCAGGAATCCGGGCTGGCCGGCAAGATCCGCTTCGTCGGATTCGACAGCTCGCCCAAGCTGGTTCAGGCCTTGGCCGACGGCGATCTCGACGGGCTCGTTCTCCAGAACCCGGTTAAGATGGGATATCTGGGCGTGCGGACCATGGTCCAGTATCTGCGCGGCGAGACCATCGCCCAGCTCATCGATACCGGCGTGACGATGGCCACCAAGGCCAATATGGGGACGAACGAGATCAAGAGCCTGCTCACGCCGGACTTGTCGATTCTCGAGCGATGACCCGCCCGCCCGCCTCCGCCCCCGTCCTCTCGATGCAGGGAGTCCGCAAGCGCTTCGGCGCCACCGTCGCCCTGGACGGCGTCAGCTTCGACCTCGGCCCCGGCCAGGTCCACGCCCTGCTGGGCGAGAACGGCGCCGGCAAAAGCACCCTGATGAAGATCCTCAGCGGGGCGCTTCGGCCCGATGAGGGGACGATGGCCCTGGCCGGCCGGCCCTACGCGCCCGAGGGTCCGCTGGAGGGTCGTCGCGGCGGCGTCTCGATGATCTACCAGGAGCTCAACCTGGCCCCCCATCTCACGGTCGAGGAAAATATCTGCCTCGGCCGCGAGCCGAACCGGTCCGGCTTCCTGGTCCGGGCCGAGGCCCGTCGCCGGATCCGCGAAACCCTGGCCTTTCTCCACCATCCCGAGATCGGGCTGGACGAGCCGGTCCGCCGGCTGAGTGTCGGCGCCCGCCAGATCGTCGAGATCACCAGGGCCCTCCTCGACAAGGCCCGCATCCTGGTCATGGACGAGCCGACGAGCAGCCTGACGCTCGAGGACACCGAGCGGCTGTTCCAGATCATCCGCAAGCTCAAGGGCGAGGGCGTCAGCATCATCTACATCAGCCATTTCCTGGAGGAAGTCCAGGCCGTGGCCGACGTCTACACGGTCCTGCGCGACGGGCGAAACGCCGGCACCGGGCCCATCGCCGGGACCTCGCTTGAGACCATCATCCATCTCATGGTCGGGAAGCCCGTGGACGAGCTGTTCCCGCGGGTGGCGCACAGCCCGGGCGAGGTCTTGCTGTCGCTTCGCGGGTTGAAGGGCGTCCGCATGACCGAGCCGTTGACGCTGGAGCTTCGCCGGGGCGAGATCCTCGGCTTGGCCGGCCTGATCGGGTCGGGCCGAACCGAGACCCTGCGAACGATCTTCGGGCTCGACGGCGTCGAGCGAGGAGCGGCGTTGGTCGGCGGCCGACCGGGGGCCTCGAATCCGGGCGCGCGGATCAAGCAGGGGATGGGCTTGTTGAGCGAAGACCGCCAAGGCGAAGGCTTGGCCCTGACCCGCAGCCTGACCGATAATATCACCCTGAGCCGCCTTGGCCCCTACCGCCGGCACGGCCTTCTGGATGAGAAGGGGCGCGAGGCCGCCGCGGCCGACCTGATGCGGCTGCTGGGCATCAAAGCGGCCGGCCCGCGCGGCCCCGCCGGATCGCTCTCGGGCGGAAACCAGCAGAAGGTGGCCCTAGCTCGGCTGCTCCATCAGCAGGCCGATGTCCTTCTGTTCGACGAGCCGACTCGGGGCATCGACGTCATGAGCAAAGCCCAGATCTACGAATGGATCGGCCGCCTGGCCGCCCAGGGCAAGGGCATCCTGTTCGTCAGCTCCTACTTCCCCGAGCTGCTCGGCGTCTGTGACCGGATCGTGGTCTTCTACCGCGGCCGGATCACGGCCGACCGGCCGACCGGGGAATGGACGGACGAGCGGCTGATGGCGGCCGCGACTACCGGAAAGGCGTGAGACCATGAATCCCCCGAACAAGCTCAAGTCCGCGGTCAACCTGGTGGCCCCGTTCCTCGGGCTGATCCTGGTGATCGCCCTGTTCTCCGCTTTGCCGGAGGTCTCGTCGCGCTTCCTGCGGCTGGCCAACCTGAAGGCCGTAGCCACCCAGTCCGTCATCGTCGCCTTGGGTGCTTTGGGCATGACCCTGGTTATCATCAGCGGCGGCATCGATCTTTCGGCCGCCTCGAACATCGCCCTGGCCGGGGTCATCACGGCCTACGCCGTCAACCGGGGTCTGCCGCCTCTGCTCGCGATCGTCCTGGGCGTCCTGACGGGCGCCCTGGTCGGGTTCGTCAATGGCCTGCTCATCACCCGCTTGCGGCTCGTGCCGTTCATCATCACCCTGGGGATGATGGGCATCGCCCGCGGCGTCGCCAAATGGCTGGCCCACAACCAGAAGATCGACGCCCCCCTAAGCTGGGTCAACGAGCTGATGGCCAAATCGCCGCGGCCTTCGTGGCTCCTCCTGGCCCCCGGGGTTTGGCTGATGATCGTCCTGGCTCTGATCATGGCCGTCTTCCTGCGCCGGACCGTCTTCGGCCGCCATGCCTTCGCCATCGGCTCGAACGAGTCCGCGGCCCGACTCTGCGGGGTCCGGGTCGGCGCGGCCAAAGTCGCGATCTACACCATCGGCGGACTGTTCTGCGGGTTGGCCGGAGTCATGGAGTTCTCGCGCCTGACGGTCGGCGATCCCACCGTGGCCGTCGGGCTGGAGCTCGACATCATTGCCGCCGTGGTCATCGGCGGCGGCAGCCTGAGCGGGGGCGAAGGCAGCATTCTGGGCTCGATGATCGGCGTCTTCATCATGTCCTTCCTGCGCAACGGCTGCACCATGATGGGCTGGCCGAATTACATCCAGGAGATCATCATCGGGGTCATCATCGTCGCTGCGGTCAGCCTGGACCGGGTCCGGCACCGGGCCGCGGCTTGAGCGATCCCGGGCCGCGACCCGCGGACGGAAACGGGAGGCCCGCCATGGCCGGAACGAACAAGCGCGAACTGCTGAGGATCATCCACGCCCGGGCCCCGCTCCGGGTCAACGACATCGGCGGTTGGACGGATACCTGGTTCGCGAGCCGAGGCAAAGTCCTCAACTTGGCTGTCGATCCGGCGGTCGAAGCCCAGGCTCTCGTTTTTAAAAGGACCGGCCGGCCCGGATCCCGGGTTTCGATCCGGGCCTCCAACTACGACCAGACCATTCGGATCGATCCGGCGGCTCCCCGACCCGAACCCCACGGCTTGCTGCAGTTCGCCGTCGCGATCCTGCCGCCTGATCCGGACCAGGCGCTCGAAATCACGCTCCATTCCCACGTCCCGGCCGGGATTTCCACGGGAACCTCGGCGGCCGTCACCATCGCCCTGCTCGGGATTCTGAACGCCTTGCGGCCGAAGCCCCTGGCTTGGCGGGATCTGGCCCGGCTGGCCCACCGGGTGGAGACCGAGAAGCTCGGCCAGCAGAGCGGGATCCAGGACCAGATCGCGGCTGCCCATGGCGGGACGAGCTTCATCGAGATGAGGGAGTACCCGGACGCGCGAACGACGGCCGTGGCCTTATCCTCCGATCTGCGGGCCGAGCTCGACCGCCGCCTGCTCCTTGTCTATCTCGGAGCCCCCCACCGTTCTTCCGCCATCCACGAGGACGTGATCGCCGCCTTGGAGGGCGGCAGTCCTCAGTTCGCCGTCCTGCGCGAGCTGGCGGACTTCGCGGAGGAGGCCCGCCGGGCGCTCCGGGTGGAGAATCTGGAGGCCTACGGAAAGGCCATGATCCTCAACCACGAAGGGCAGAGGCGCCTTGGCGCGGGCCTGATCTCGCCGGCCGCGGACGGGGTCGCCGCCGTCTGCCGGCGGCACGGGGCGGCCGGCTGGAAAGTCAACGGGGCAGGCGGGGCCGGTGGCTCGATGGCCGTCCTGGCTGGCCCCGACGACGTCCGGCGGCTGGCGCTCGTCGAGGCCATCGAGCGCCTTGGCGGGGGAATCCGGATCATCCCCGTCCGGTTGTCTCCCCGCGGCGTCCAAGCCTGGGATGCCGCCGTCCTCAGATAATAATAAAAAGGTTCATCATCCCACATCCGGGAAACACGGTCCGGGGTGTCGTCCCGGCAACGCTTTGATAGTCCTCGCCAGGACAGTTGCTTCAACGGTCCTCGCGAGGGCGGCGCGGGTTCACCACTCCTTTTTTACGCCAATCCGCTCGGCGCCTCCTCGCCGTTGGCCGATCTTGCTGCGTTGTTCCCTCGCCAAGATCACGGCTGAAGAAGGAACTGTTCACGCAGCATGATACCGTTGCCCCCAACGGCACACCCCGAACCGCTGATGTTTCCCGGAGATGGGAGATGAGCCATATAAAAGGGAATATTCCCCCCGCTGGGGCGTCCAAAGGGTGGAGAATGAAGATGCCCTTCCCCCAGGATCGCCGATTCAACCGGTCGCGCCAAATCGCCAAGGATTTGACGTCGGCCAGGTCTAAATACTCGAAAACGGACTCAGGAGGTCCCCAAATGAAGAAATTCGCCGTTATAGTCACTTTGATCGCCCTCGTTTCCTTCGGCCTGGGCGTATTCGCCCAGGAGAAGCCCGCCGCCCCGGCCAAGCCGGCGGCTCCGGCTATGAGGGCTCCGCTCGAACGGGTCAAGGAAGCCTTAAACCTGACTCCCGAGCAGGAAACCAAGCTCAAGGAATTCCAGAAGGCCCGCCAGGCCGAAGCCCAGGCCTTCGGTGAGCAGATGAAGAAGATGCGAGACGAGATGCAGACCCTGCGCAAGGACGGCAAAGCCGATCCTGCCAAGGTCAACGGGCTGATCGACCAGATGTTCAAGCTTCAGGCTGACCGGGCCAAGGCCGGCTTCAAGCACGAGCAGGAGCGGAATACGATCTTCACTCCCGAACAGCTCGAAAAGATGAAGAACGGCCGCCAGGCCTTCGGCCGGATGGGCATGATGATGGGCGGCCGGATGGGTATGGGCATGCCGATGGGCCGGGGTATGGGCATGGGCATGCTTCCCGGCCAGGGCCAAGGCATGGGTCGGGGCATGGGTATGCGTCCCGGCCAGATGATGCGAGGCCGCATGGGCATGCGTCCCGGTCAGATGATGAGAGGCGGGATGGGCATCGGCATGCGGATCGGCCAGATGATCAGAAACCGGATCGGCATGCGGATGGGTATGGGCATGCGTCGCGGTCAGATGATGAGAGGCCGCATGGGCATGCGCGGCGACGCCCCGGAAGCGAAAACGCCTCCTCCCGCCGACAAAAAGCGCTGATTTAAACGAGGCTCTGCTCCGCCCCGTCTTCCCGCTCCCTTATCTGGGGGCGGGAGGCGGGGTTTTTTTTGTTCTTCTCCCATCTCCGGGAAACGCGGTCCGGAGTGCCCTCCCGGCAACGCTTTGATAGTCCTCGCCAGGACAGTTGCTTCGACGGTCCTCGCGAGGGCGGCGTGGGTTCGCCACTCCTTTTTACGCCAATCCGCTCGGCGCCTCCAGCGTTTCGCAGTCCTCGTCGGGACTTCGTTTCGACAGTCCCCGCGAGGGCGGAACTCCGCATTCGAGATCTCTCGGTCTTGGAGAACACCCACTCCGTTTCGATTCCGTTAGATGGTCGCGTGCTCAAACAGCCCTCGGCGCCCGCAGCGCTTCGCAGTCCTCGTAGGGACGTCGCTTCGAAAGTCCCCGCGAGGATTGGCTGCCCTCGCGGAGAGGCGTAAAAAGCCGGAACCCGCGCGGTTTCGCCGTTGGCCGATCTTGCTGCGTTGTTCCCTCGCCAAGATCACGGCTGAAGAAGGAACTGTTCACGCAGCATGATACCGTTGCCCCCAACGGCACACCCCGAACCGCTGATGTTTCCCGGAGATGGGAGATGAGCCTTTCTTGTCCGGGCCGAATTTCCTGGAATCGGCAAGTGTCCTAAAAAAAGGACGGCTTATCCGGCTCTACACCCCTGATTCCAGGGGGGGCCGATTGGCACGCTTCTCGCATTTGAAAGGGGCGTAAGGAGAAAACAGATGAGACGCACAGCAGTTCTCGCCCTCGCGGCGGCAGTCGTCCTTCCTCTCTCCGTGCTAGCCCAGACCAACGGTTATTACGACCGCAGCTATGTGCGGATGAGCTATGTCCAAGGGGACGTTTATGTCCAGAGGACCCAGGACCTGGGTTACGAACAAGGCCAGGTCAACCTGGTCGTCGTCCAAGGCGACAAGCTGGGGACGAAGGCCGGTCGATTGGAGGTCCAGCTCGGGCTGCGCAACTATCTGCGCCTCGACAACGAGACACAGGTCGAAATGGCCGGGCTGCCGGCCGCTGACGGCCAGCCCACCAAGATCCATATCCTGGGCGGCGGCATCTATCTGCGCGTCGCCTCGATGGATGTCGAGAAGGGCTTTGAGATTCATACCCCGGACGCCTCCTTCTATATTCTGAGGGAAGGCCTGTACCGGATCGACGTCCGCCAGAGCCGGGAGACCGAGCTCAGCGTCTTTGAAGGCGCGGCGGAGGCGGCCGGGCAGGAAGGCTCGATCGCGGTCGCCGAGCGCCAGCGCGTCTCGGCCGCCGACGGGCGCTTCACCTCCGAGCCTCTTTCGCTGATGGCCCGGCGGGATGATTTTTCCGCCTGGAACGACACCCGGGAAGCTCTGTTCGCCCGCTCCTCGGGCCAGTCCGCCTCCTATCTGCCGGCCGAGTATTCGGACTACGCCACCGAGCTCGATGACAACGGCAGTTGGGTCAACGAAGCCGACTACGGCTACGTCTGGGTGCCGCGCGTCCTCGACTCGGTCTGGCGGCCTTACAGCTCCGGCCGCTGGGTTTGGTACCCGATCATCGGCTGGACCTGGGTCTCTTACGATTCCTGGGGCTGGTGCACGGATCACTACGGCCGCTGGGGCTGGGGCATGAACCTGGGCTGGTACTGGATCCCCCGCAACCATTGGGGTTGGGGCCCGGCCTGGGTCAATTGGTGGTACGACGGGGACTACATCGGCTGGTGCCCTCTGAGCTACTACAACCGCCCCTGTGTCATCCTCAATAACCGCTTCTACGACCGCTACGACCGCTACGACTTCCGGAGCTACTCCCGGACGCTGAACGTGGTCAACCGCAATCAATTCCAGAATCGGCGCCTCAACGGCGCCATGGTCGGAGCGGACCGGTTCGCCGGTCGGGCCGACAACATCAACTTCCGAGCCGATCAACCTAACGTTCGGTCGGCCGCCGGCGGCGACGCCGCCATCAACGCCAGGGCGAACCAGGCGTTTGGCGGCCGCAACGCCCGGACGGTCGAGCGCGGCTATACCGGCAACGGGCAGCGGCTGTCCGCCGACCAGATCCGATCGTCCGGCGCCCGGGGCGGCGAAGCCGCGACCGGCGCCGGGTCCCGAGTCATCCGCGACGGCGGCAGCGCCGCGCGGACCGAAGATCCGGGCCGGGCCGTCTCCGGCCGGACCCAGGACGGCAGTGCCCGGACCATCCGGTCTTATCCTACGCAGGGCGATCGCGGAACTTCCGCCGGGTCGTCTTCGACTCGACGGATCGAGTCCGGTTCCGAGAACCGGATAAGTTCGAGCGGCGCTATCCGCAGCAACGAGCGCAGCGCTGCTTCGTCCTCCTCCGCCCGGACGATCCGCAGCTACCCGTCGAGCGGATCCTCTTCGTCCCGGAATAGTTCGGGTTCCTCGCGAATCTCGAGCTCGTCTTCTAGCTCGTCCCGCGGGACCTCTTCCCGTGCTTCGGGCTCCTCGATGCGGGAGTACCCGTCCTCCTCGTCCTCGCGAAGCTCCTCGTCAGCTTCCCGGATCAGCTCGGGCTCTTCGCGGAGCTCAAGCTCGTCCTCGGGCGCGGTTTCCCGTTCGTCCAGCCGCGAGTACCCGTCCTCCTCGTCTTCCTCGCGCAGCTACTCGGCGCCGTCCTCGTCCTCGCGGAGCTACAGTGCGCCTTCCCGCAGCTCTTCTTCTTCCTCGCGCAGCTATAGCGCTCCGTCCCGGAGCTCCTCGTCCTCCGGTTCCTCTTCCAGGTCTTCGGGCGGCGGTAGCAGCTCCCGCAGCTCGTCGGGATCGTCCTCCCGCTCCTCGGGGGGTTCGTCCCGGCGGCGTTGATACGGTTCCGAAGCCTCCTTTCATCATAGGCGGCCGGGCGTCTCGAGAGCGGCGCCCGGCCGCCGCCTTTTTACCCCTCCCGCCCTTTACTTTTCGGGCGTCCAATGGTATAAATCTTTCTTCGTCTTTCGGAATGACTTCGTCCATGGAGGTATCCGTCATGTCGATTAAGAAACATACCGGGCTATTCCTCGTCCTCGCCCTGGCCGCCGGGCTCGCCCTCTTCGGGAATATGGCCTGTTCCGGCAAGAAAGCCGGGACGGAAGGCGCTGCTCCCGCCGGGGGTGAAGTTGTTGCTCCCGTCTCGCAGGAGATGAGCATTAAGGAAGGCGTGAACGATATCGCCGGCACGGTCAAGAGCGCCCTGGGCAAGTACTTCTATATCTCCCAGATGCCCGGATTCGATCTGGCCGCCGTCGGTCAGTTCGATGCCGCCACCCTGGTCGATAAGGAAGTCAAGGTCAAGGCCGAGTTCCACCGCGATCGGCCCTCCCTGCTGCTGGCCCAGAGCATCGAGGTCAAGCAGGATGGCGGCGCTTTCGCCAACGTCTTCACGGCCGCCTCGCCCGCCTCGCCCGAGGATTTCTTCGATCAGAAGGCCCGGGCCGAGTTCGCCGAGATCAAGATCGCCAACATCATGAAAGCCGCGGACTGGGAAGGCAAGGGCAAGGTCAAGCTCTATGGAAAATACCTCCCGGCCGCCGACAAGTCGGCCGCGGCCATCTCCGTTCTGGACGACAAGGGCAAAGAGACCGCCAAGGTCCTTGTCGACACGATGAGCGAGTATTCCAACTTCTATCTCAAAAAGCTCCGCCTGTTCGACAAGTTCTACTTCTACCTGACGGTCAAGGAAAGTGTCGCGGCCAATCTCCGCGGCAAGGCCAAGGAAGTCTTCCACGCCGACGTCGTTTTCGCCGGCCTCTACTGAGCCCGGACCCGATCCGACCCGAACGCTACGAGCCGGTTCCCTTGCGGGGATCGGCTCTTTTTTTTCGTGCGCCGGCTATAGGGCTTCGGCTAGGGCCTTGAGGCCGGCGGCCGGATCGCCGTGGAAGCGGACGGAGAGAACGCGACGGCCTTTTTCCAAGAGCGCTCGGCGGTCGCCGGCGGCCTGGGCATCAATCAGGGTGCCGAAGGAATAGGACGAGGCGGGCCCGCCCGGGGTCCCGGGAACGGCCAAGTCGCGGGGGTGATCGGCTGTGAATTGGATGAAGATCCCCCGGCCCTGGTCTCCTTTATGAAGCTGCCCCGTGGAATGGAGGAAGCGGGGCCCGAAATCGAAGGCGGAGGGATGGCCGGACAGGGCTTGGAAGCGGAAGGCCAGGGCCCGCAGCGCGTCCCGGACGGACGGCTGGGGCGGCAGGAAGGCCTGGAACACGGCATAGCCGCCCGGTTCTACCGAGGCGCTCAGGCGCCGCAGGGCGTCGATCGCGTCGGCGGCTTCGAATCCGGCCCAGAGCGAGACATCGGCGTTTCGGACCGTAGGGGCCTCCATCGGGACCCGGCCTTCCCGGATCGCCTCGGCCAGCGATTCCATGGTCCTCTTCTTGGACGAGGCGACATCCGGCTGATCGAACGGGTTGACGCCCAGCAGCCGGCCGGCTACGGCCGTGGCGAATTCCCAGAGGAAGATCTGTCCGCCCAGCCCGGCCTCGCCCTCTGTCCGCAGAAGGAGGCAGGGCCGGCCGGATTGCAGGGCCCGATCCTTCACCCCCGTCCAGCTCCGGTCGTCGGCATCTTCGAAAAAGACGGGCAGGACATCGGCGCTGCCCGCGAGAAGCCCTCCGGCGCCAGATTCGTCTTCCGGCCGCCGGCCCGGCAGGGGCAGGATGCCGCGGCCTTCCTTGCCGGTGCTCTCGGCCACGAGTTGCTCGATCCATGCCCCCAGGCTTTCCAGGCGACGGGGAAGGAACAAAGCCAGCTTGTCGATTCCCCGGCGGGCCGCTGTTGCCAAGATGGCCCCCAGATAGGCGCCTGGGTTGCGGTCGGATTCCGCGATCCGGCAGGCCCGCGCCGCCGTCCTGGCCGAGAGGAGGAGCGAAACGATATCGACACCCAGCAGCGCCGCCGGGATCAGTCCAAACGGGGTCAGGGCCGAGAATCGGCCGCCGACGTTCGGATCGCCGTGGAAGATGTGGCGAAAGGCAAGGCTCTCCGCCAGCCGGGCTAGAGGCGTGTCGGAATCGGTGACGGCGATGAACGACCGTCCCGCCTGCTCCGGCCCGACGACGGAGGCCGTCTCGGCAAAGAAATAGGACAGGAAGGAGCTTGTCTCCAGCGTCGTGCCCGACTTGGAAGAGACGATGAAAAGGGTGTGGTTGATCGGCAGGGCGGACCGCATGCGCTCAACCGCGGCGGGATCGGTGCTGTCGAGCACACTCAGGCTGAGGCCGCCGCGGGAGGGGCCGTAGACGCGGGCGAAGACTTCGGGCGCCAAGCTCGAGCCGCCCATGCCCAGGACGAGGGCATGGGTGAATCCTTCCGCCCGGAGTTCCCGGACGAACCCTTCGCGATCGGCGGCGGCGACTTGCGTCTCGACGGCGGCGTCCAGCCAGCCGAGCCGGTTCGAGATCTCCTCGTCCCGGTTCTTCCAGAGGGTGAAGTCCTTGGCCCAGACCCGGTCGACGGCTTTCTCGGCGTCCAGGCCGGCCAGGGCCTCGCGCAGGGACTGATCCAAGGGCGGGGAGGGGACGCCGGCCAAGCGGAGATCGGATGCGTTCATGTCCGCCCGATTGTAATCCGGGCCGGGCCGTTTTTCAACGGGAGAGCGGGGCTTGGCTCGACCATGTCGGAACAGACCCCGCGAGGGCGACGCTTTGGTCGTACTCGTTGGGACAATCGCTTCGAGAGTCCCCGCGAGTGCAGCGCTTCACCCGTCACGACGAGGGCGAGGCTTTGATCGTCCTCACTGGGACGGCGCCTCGCATATCCCTATGAGGGCGAGGCTTTGATCGTCCTTGTCGGGACATCGCTTCGAACGTCCTCGCGAGGGCTTGATTATTCCTCCCGAAAACCCCATATTAGGGTGGCCTGATCTATGGTTCCGATATTTATTTGGAGGTTGACATGCCGACACTCGCTAAAAAAGCTCTTCTCGTCGCGCTTCTCGCGGTCGTCCTGGCGGCCGGCCTCGCGGCCCAGACCAAACCGAGCCCGGCCCCCCTGCTGGGCACTTGGCTGCTCGAAGTCAACGCCGGCGGCGAATCCTACTTCCTGCCGCTCGAGCTGAAATTAGTCGAAGAGAAGCTGGCCGGCGGGGTCAGCGAACAGAGCGGGATGTTCACGAACGTTCCTCTGACCAATTTCGAGTGGGACGGCGTAACCCTCAAGTTCGCGGCCAAGATCCCCACTCCGCCGGATGGGGCCGAGCGGATCTGCAAGTTCGAATTCAAGCTCGACCAGGCCAAGCTCGTCGGCACCCTTACCATCGAGGAAATGGGGATGACGGTGCCGGTGACCGGGACGAAGAAGTAACCGCGACTGGACAGGCGTCCCGCGCCGGGACGCTCTTCGGCAAGGATATCCCATGAGCGAAATCCCGACCGCTATCGGCGGCCCCTTCCATCCGACCAAGCCCCTCTACCGTTTCAGCCTGCTCATCTTCGTGGCCATGCTCTCCTTCGGGAGCTACTTCGCCTACGACATCGTGGGCGCCATTGCTCCCACGCTGGTCGAAAAGCTGGGTGCCTCGCGGGGCACGGTCGGGGCCTTTTTTACCGCCTACAGCGTGGCCGCCATCATGGCCGTCCTGCTCGGCGGCATGCTGATCGACAAGCTCGGGACGCGCAAGGCCAGCCTGCTGTTCTCGGTCCTGGTGCTCATCGGGGCCGGCATCGTCTGGCAGGCCCGCAGCGTGCCGATGCTGTTCGTCGGCCGCTTCGTCTTCGGCGCGGGGTCGGAGCCGCTTATCGTGGCCCAAAGCGCCATCCTGTCGCGCTGGTTCCGGAACAAGGAGTTGGCCCTGTCCTTCGGCATCGCCCTGACCGTGAGCCGGCTGGGGTCGCTCTTCGCCTTCAACACCGGCGAGCTTTTCGCCAAAATGTACGGGACGTATCGGGCGGCCCTGTTGGTCGCCTTCGCGGCTTGCGGCCTGTCGCTGCTGGCCAACCTGGTCTACATTGTCATGGACCGCCGCGGCGCCCCCGTCCTGGGCTTGAAGGACGAGGGAGGCGGCGACAAGATCGTTCTGCGCGACATCAAGGCCTTCAAGCCCTCATTCTGGTACGTGACGTTTCTGTGCCTGACCTTCTACGCCGCCATCTTCCCGTTCACCAACCTGTCGACCGACTTCTTCGCCGACAAGTGGGGTATCGCCCGGGTGGCGACGACCGGCGGCGGGTTCCTCAATCAGGTCTTCAACAACTTTATCCACCTGTTCGGCACCGCCGGCGGCATCTCCTCGATCATCATCTTCGCTTCGATGATCCTGGCCCCCTTCGCCGGCCGGCTTATCGACCGGATCGGGCGGCGCGCGACTTTCATGATCTTCGGCTCGCTCATCCTCATCCCCTGCCATCTAATGATGGGGCTGACCCGAATCTACCCGGTCTACCCGATGATCGCGCTGGGCTTCGCCTTCGTCCTCGTTCCAGCCGCTCTCTGGCCGTCCATCCCGCTCATCGTCAAGAAGGAGCGGGTCGGGACCGCCTTTGGGCTGATGACCGCCATTCAGAACGTTGGTATGGCCCTCTTCCCCCTGCTCAGCGGGATGCTGCGGGACAAGACCCATTCCTACACGGCTGGCCAGTTCATGTTCGCCGGACTGGGGATTGTGGGGTTGATCTTTGCCCTGCTTCTGAAACGGGCCGATCGCCGGGAAGGCGGCGGGCTGGAGCGGGCCCAGGCCAAGGCGGCATGATCGACGCGATTCTTTCCGACCTGGGCAACGTCCTCCTGACGTTCGACAACGAGATCTTCTTCCGCGCCCTGGCCGCGCGGTCGCGCCTGACGGCGGCCGAGATCGGCCGCATCGCCGGCGAGAACGTCGATTTGGCCGTTCTGTTCGAAAAAGGCGCCATCTCGGAGATCGATTTCTTTCGCAACGCCAAGGATCTCTTCGCGACCGAGGCGGATTTCGGCGAGTTTTTCGCCCTCTACTGCGACGTCTTCACTCTGAACCGGCCCGTGCTGGAGATCTACCGCCGGCTGCGGCCCGGGCTCAAGACGGCCCTGGTTTCGAGTACCGACATCATGCGCTGGACGTTCATCAAGCGGCGCTTCCCCGAGATCCTGATCTTCGATGCCTACGCGCTGTCCTTCGAGCTCGGGGCCATGAAGCCCGATCCCCTGGTCTACCGGGAGGCGCTCGCGCTTATCGGCGCTCGGCCAGAGTCCGCCGTCTTCATCGATGATCTGGCGGAAAACGTGGCCGGGGCGGAACGGATGGGGATCCAGGGAATCGTCTACGGCCCCGAAGTTGATCTGGAAGCCGAGCTGGTCCGCTTGGGCCTCAAGGCTTAAGGGGCGCTTCGAACACCAGGCTGCAGCAGGTCACCGCCCCTTCCGCTTTCTGCAGTTCCGAGACATCCACGACGGCGACTTCGAGGCCGCGGCTTTCCAGCCGGGCCCGCGTTCGGGGAAACGACAGCGGGTAGATCAGGCCCCCGCCGACGCGCAGGGCGTTGGCGGCGTGCGGCTCGCGGGGATCGACGGCGATTCGCTCGATCCCCGCGAAGGCGGCGGCATCGACCCAATCGGGATTGAGGAGCAGCGTTTCATCGCCGACCGCCGTGGCCGCCGATTTGAGATGCAGGCAGCCTTGGACGGGCACGGACCGGACTTCGAATCCGGCCGGGCCGGCCAGGGCGCGAAGCTGGCCGATCCCGTCCGCATCGCTGCGCTTGGAAATCCCCACGAAAAGGATATGCCCCAGAGCCAGGACGTCTCCGCCGTCAAGAGTGCCGGGCGGGCGGATGAACGCCAGGCGCCGGTACGAGGCCAGTCCCGCGGCGACGGCTTCGGTCTCGGGGCGGCGGGATGGCGCTCCCGGCCGGGTGATGACGGCGAGCTCGGGCAGAACGACGGCGGCATCCTCGACAAAGACCGAATCGGGGAGACCTGGATCGGCCGGCAGGGCGATGATTCGACAGCCCTGCCGTGCGAGCGCCGCGACATAAGCCTTGTGCTGGAGGCCGGCGATTTCGACGTCGATCGGGGTCCGCGGCAGGTATGACAGCTCGCAGCGGCCCAGGGCCGGGCTGACTTCGCGAACGACGGCGTGGAGCACGGCGCTATTCTTGACCCATCCGAAGGCCGTGTCAAGGATGGCGGAGGAGCCTCGCGAGCCGGCGAAAATTTCTCCTAAGCCTGGCGGAAAACAACGGAATCGGCCCTGTTTAGGCCCCGGAAAAAAGGGGCTTGACAAAGGCTCCGGGAGGGCGTTAAATTGCTTCCGTAAATACAAGATGTTGTATTTATCGGCTTAAGAACCCACAAAATATTGACTTTGGGATTTACGCTTTTTTCTTGGGAGTGGGCACGGCTTGGGCCGCGGAAGAGAGAGGAGGCCCCTGATGAATTCCAAGGTCATCGCCCGCATTAAGAAGCGCGATGGGTCTGTCGTGGACTTCACCCAGGACAAGATCACCAACGCGATCTTTATGGCGATGAAGACCCAAGGGATTGACGACTTCAGCCAGGCCAAGACCGTTTCCGATATCGTCACCTTCGTCATCGAGGAGAAGTTCGGCGGATATACCACACCCTCCGTCGAACAGATTCAGGATCTGGTCGAGATGGTGCTGATGAAGCGCGGCTACCACGAGGTGGCCAAATCCTATATCCTATACCGCGAGCGGCACAAGAGCATCCGCGAGGCCCGCCAGACCGGGCTCAACCTGGAGCGCCTGATCAAGGACTACATCAGCGACCAGGACTGGAAGATCCGGGAGAACTCCAACGAAGGCACCATGAGCTTCTCCGGGCTCAACGCCCGGGTCGCGGGCGAGGTCCTTTCCACCTACGCCCTCAACCAGATCTACACCGAGCCGATCAAGCAAGCCCATCTGGAAGGCGATTTCCACATCCACGACCTGTCCTATCCCATCGTCGGCTATTGCGCCGGCTGGTCGCTCGAGAATCTCCTGCGACGCGGCTTCGGCCACGTCCCCAATCAGATCCACTCCTCCCCGGCCAAGCACCTCGAAACCGCCACCTTGCACATGGTCAACTACATCGGCACCATGCAGGGTGAGTTTGCCGGGGCCCAGGCCTTCTCCAGCGTCGACACTCTGCTGGCGCCCTTCGTCCGCGCCGACAAGCTGGACTTCGACCGCGTCCGGCAGGACATCCAGAAGCTCATTTACGGGCTAAACGTCCCCTCCCGCTGGGGCTGGCAGACGCCCTTCTCCAACCTGACCTTCGACTGGGTCGTGCCGCGCGACCTGGCCGATAAGAAGGTCGTCGTCGGGGGCAAGGAGTTGGACGCCGTCTACGGCGAGTTCCAGCCCGAAATGGACATGATCAACCGGGCCTTCCTGGAGATGATGGTTGAGGGCGATCACCAAGGCCGCGTCTTCACCTTCCCCATCCCGACCTACAACCTGACCCCCGACTTCGACTGGGACAGCCCCAATGCCCGGCTGCTGTTCGAAGCCACGGCCAAGTACGGCATTCCCTACTTCCAGAACTATATCGGCACCAACCTGAATCCCGGCGACATCCGGGCCATGTGCTGCCGGCTGAACCTGGATCAGCGCGAGCTGATGCGCCGGCCGGGCAGCATCTGGGGCCCCGGCGACTCGACCGGCTCGATCGGCGTCGTGACCATCAATCTGAACCGGATCGGCTACACGGCCAAGTCGCCGGACGAGTACAAGGAGCGCCTGCGCCATCTGATGGGCCTGGCCAAGGATTCGCTCGAGGCCAAGCGCGAGATCGTCAACCATATGCTCGAGCGGGGCATCATGCCCTACACCAAGGTTTACCTGGGTCACTTCAACAACCATTTCTCGACCATCGGCATCTGCGGCATGCACGAGGCGTCCCTAAACCTCCTGGGCAAGGGCATCGCGACACACGAAGGCCAGGCCTTCGCCGTCGACATCCTCAACTTCATGCGCGGCGTGCTCAAGGAGTTCCAGGAGGAAACGGGAAACCTCTATAACCTGGAGGCTACCCCGGCCGAGTCCACCTCCTACCGGCTGGCCCGGCTGGACAAGCAGAAATACCCGCAGATTGTGACCTCGGGCTCGGATCGATACCCCTACCTGACCAATTCGACCCAGCTGAACGTCGACGCCACCCGGGACGTCTTCGAGGCTTTGCAGCACCAGGAGGCGGTCCAGTCGCTCTACACCGGCGGCACCATTTTCCACACCTTCCTGCCCGAAGCCATCGACGGCGAGACCTGCCGCAAGCTGGTCCGCAAGATCGCCGAGACGCGCATCCCGTACTTCAGCATCACTCCGACCTTCAGCGTTTGCGAGAGCCATGGCTACCTGAAAGGCCAGCATCCGCGCTGCCCGGATTGCGGGGCGGAGACGGAGGTCTACTCGCGCATCGTCGGCTATCTGCGCCCGGTCCGGACTTGGAACGACGGCAAGCAGCAGGAATTCAAGGACCGCACCCCTTACACCCAGATCGCCTGATGGACTATCTTCTCTTCACTTATCCCAACTGCCATAAGTGCGATGCCCTGAAGGCCTTCTTCGCCGAGCGCGGCCTGGCCAAGCAGGAGTATGACGTCACTCTGAAGGAAGGCCGGACGAAGATCCGCGACTTCCTGCGGAGCGTCGTGCGGGACGATAAGGGCTCGATCATCCTGCCGACTCTGATGTGTATGGAGGGCGGCCGGGTCGAGGCCGTGCTCAACACCCGCGAGGACTTCGAAGCGTGGTTGCGATCAAGGGCCTAGAGAAATTCGCCCCCAAGGACTTTCCCGGCTTCATCGCCTCGACTGTCTTCCTGGCCGGCTGCAATTTCCGTTGTCCGTACTGCCATAATCCAGATCTGATCCTGCAGCCGGATCGCCTGGCCGACATCCCGATGGACCTGTTCCTGGCCTACCTGGACGCCCGCAAAGGCTGGCTCGAGGGCGTCTGCGTCACCGGCGGCGAGCCTCTGCTGACGGATGATCTGGAGGGCTTCCTCAGCATCCTCAAGGCCAAGGGCCTGCTGGTCAAGCTGGACACCAACGGCTCCCGGCCGGACCGGCTGCGGGCCGTCCTGGAGGCCGGTCTGGCCGACCGGGTGGCCTTGGACGTCAAGGCCCCCCCCG
This sequence comes from Candidatus Aminicenantes bacterium, assembly GCA_026393855.1. Lineage (NCBI taxonomy): Bacteria > Candidatus Aminicenantota > Candidatus Aminicenantota bacterium. The sequence goes on along the minus strand of JAPKZJ010000007.1, from coordinate 50,984 downwards.
AGCGCTACCGCGAGGTGACCGGCGCCAAGTCCGCCGACCCGGAGGCCGTGGCCCAAAGCGCTGAAGTCCTACGGGCCTCGGGCCTGCCGTATCTGCTTCGGACAACCGTCGTCCCGGGGCTGATCGACGCCTCCGACATCGAGGCCATCGGACGCTGGATGCTGGGCGCCGCCGTCTTCCAGATCCAGCAGTTCTCGCCTGTGAACGCCATGGACGAGGATTACCGCAAGATCCGGCCCTACGGACGGGACGAGGTGCGGCGGATGGCCGCCGTGGCCGAGCCCTACTTCGGCGAAGTCAGGATCGAGGGAATCTAGTGTTTCTCGTATCCGTCATCCCGAGGAACGAATAAGGTAAAATGTCATCCCTAGGAATGAGTGTGCAAGAACGTCATCCCGAGCGGGTACTTTACCGCGAGGGATCTATCTGAATGTCCTTTAAAGAGGCGAATATGCAGCTCAGAGTGAAACGAATAGTCCCCCAGGCTAAGCTCCCGTCCTTCGGGCATCCGGGCGATGCGGGGATGGATCTTTACGCGGCCGTCGATCACACCCTGGCCCCCGGCGAAGTCTTCGCCGTTTCGACCGGGATCAAAATGGCCATCCCGCGCGGCTTCGTCGGCCTGGTTTGGGACAAGAGCGGCATTTCGCTTAAGGGAGTCCACCGGCTGGCCGGTGTCGTCGACGCCGGCTACCGGGGCGAGGTCCAGGTCGTCCTGATCAACCTGGGTGCAACCGCGTTCGAGATCAAAGTCGGGATGAAGATCGCCCAGATGCTCATCCAGCCCGTCCATGAGGCTACGATCGTTGAGGCCGACGATCTCGACGATACCAGCCGCGGCGAGGGCGGCTTCGGCAGTACGGGGTTATATTAGGCGGTCGTCGGATCAAGACGGGGGCGAGGCCTTCGGAAAGCTAGGTGAGGCGATGAAGAAAAGATCGTTTTGGCTCGGCGGTCTGGTTCTACTGACCGCCTGGCTGGCTGCGTATTATGGCCTGGTCCGGCCCGCGTTTTTAACCTGGGGTGCGACCGCGGAGGAAGCCGCGCGTGTTTTTCCCGCGGATGTCACGCCGGCCGCGATCGAGTACCAGTGCACCCGAGCCCTGACGATTGGGGCTCCGCCGGAAAAGGTCTGGGAGCGGTTCGTCCAGCTCGGCATCGGGCGCTCCGGCTACTACAGTTATACCTGGATGGAGAACATGTTCCTGGCCGGCATCAGGAACGATTTCCGGATCGTCCCGGAGTGGCAGAATCGTCCCGACCGCGAATTTGTTCGGTCGCTTCAATTCGGTGCGCTTAAAGCCGGCGCCAACGGCTGGGCCTTCGACATCCTGGAGCCGGGCCGGGTGTTCTTTCTGAACCCCGGCTGGGGTCCCTTCGTCATGGAGGCGGAGGGAATCGGGGGAACGCGTGTGCTGATCAGGAGCATGGCGGCCGGGCCGGTCAAGATCTGGGCCAAGATTCCCATGACGATCATTCTCGACCCGGTGTATTTCTTTATGGAAAAGAGGATGATGAATACGATCGGGAACCTGGCCGAAGGCCGGCCGCCGTTCGCCAAGGCGGGAACAGCCGCCGCCCACGCCGGGTTCGTCTTGATCGGTTTGCTGGCTGCGGGCGTTATTCTGACCCGGCCGCGGAAAAAGATCTGGATTCTCGTCCCCCTGGCCTGGGCGGGAGCCGTCCTGGCGACGACCAAGGATCTCCAAGCGGCGCTGGTTGCGTTCGTCGCCGGCGGCCTGATCACGGCCGGATTCCGACTGTTGGGCCGCCGGGGCTGGCTGCTTGTTCTGGGGGCTTGGATCTACGCCTACTTGATCCTGATCTACGCCCGCGACGCGTATGTCTTCTTCGGCCTGGCCTTCTTCCCGCTGGCGATCGCCGCAGGACTCGGCGCCGGGCTCCTCAAGCGGAAAGGCCCCGTTAAGGCTTGATCGATCCAGCCGCCGCCTTCGGTTGGCGGCCCCGGATCGATCTGATATGATTTCCCCCTTCGCAGCCCCATGCACGAAACGAAACCTCCCTCCCCGTCGCCTGATCCGTTCGACGGCGCCATCTACGACGTGGCCGTCATCGGCGGCGGGGTGGTCGGCTGCGCCGTCCTGCGGGAGCTCTCACGCTTCGACCTGCGGATCTGCCTTTTGGAGAAAGAGTCCGACCTGGCCGAGGGGATCAGCAAGGCCAACAGCGGGGTCATCCACGCCGGATTCAATGTCCCGCCGGGTTCGCTCAAGGCCCGTTTAAATGTCGAGGGCCTAGGGCTGATCTACGGTCTGGCGGCCCGGCTTGGCGTGCCCCATCGCCTGACCGGCAAGCTCGTGGTCGCCCTATCCGAGGGCGATTTTCCGCGGCTCGGGGAGCTTCTGGCCCAGGGCGAGAGGAGCGGCGTCCCGGGGCTGGAGATCGTCGACCGGGCCGGCATCGAGCGGCTGGCGCCGGGCGTGCGAGGCCTGCGAGCCCTGCTGTCGGCCCGTACCGGGATCATCTCGCCCTACGAACTGACGATCGCGCTGGCCGAGAGCGCCGTCGCCAACGGGGCCGCGGTGGCCCTGGATGCGCCGGTGACGTCGGTCGGCTGCCGGACGGACGGATTCCGGCTGACGACGCCGCGCGACGTCGTGACCGCGCGCCGGGTGGTCAACGCGGCCGGGCTGTTCGCCGACGAAGTCGCCGCCCTGGCCGGGATCGAAGGCTACTGCGTCTTTCCCTTCCGGGGAGAGTACCTCATCGCCGACAGGGAGGCGGGAGCGGCGCTGTCGATGCCCGTCTATCCGGTCCCGCCGCGGGACGATTCCTACCTGGGCGTTCACATCACGCCGACGCTGGAAGGCAACGTCCTGCTCGGCCCAAGCTCGGAGGCCGTCGGCGACAAGCGCGACACCGCCTCCACCCGGGCCGTCATGGACAAGCTCAAGGCCGAGGCGTTCGATCTTGTTCCGAGCCTGCGGCGCTTCCCGTTCATTCACAGCTATGCCGGCCTGCGGCCCAAGCTGATCGCCCCGGGCGGCGCGTCGCTGATGGCGGATTTCGTCATTGAGGAGAGCGGGCGGCGGCCCGGGTGGATCAACCTTCTAGGCATCGAGTCGCCCGGGCTGACGGCAGCCCCGGCCATCGCCCGTCGGGTCGTCGAGATGATCGGGGCGCACAGGGACCTCGCCGAAAAGTCCGACTTCAAGCCGGACCGGCCCGCCCCTCCCGATTTCTCGCGCCTGGACGACGCCGAGCGGGCGGCGCACGCAGCGGCCGATCCGAAATGGGGCGAGATGGTCTGCCGCTGCGAGCACGTGACCCGGGCCGAGGTCGAGGCTGCGCTTCGCAACCCCTTCGGCGTCCGGACTATGGACGGCCTCAAGCGGCGGACACGCTGCGGCATGGGCCGCTGCCAGGGCGGATTCTGCGGGCCCCGGATTGTCGAAATATTGCAGAAGGAAGGGGTGCCCCTGGACAGGATCAGCAAGCGCGGTGGGGAATCGCGGATGTTTTTTGGGAGGATCAAGCCGTGAACGCCGGGATGCTTCCCGCCGTTGAAAAGAGGGACGTCGTCGTTATCGGCGGCGGACCGGCCGGCATGACGGCGGCGCTGGGCGCCAAGCGGGCCGGGGCGGCGGACGTCCTGCTCGTCGAGCGGGACCGGAACCTGGGCGGCATCCTCAATCAATGCGTCCACGACGGCTTCGGACTTTTTCTGTATAAGAAGTCGATCTCCGGTCCCGAATTCGCCGAGCGCCTGGCCGAGGATGTCGAGCGCGAGGGCATCGCCGTTCAAACCGGGGCGATGGTCCTCGACCTCGGTCCCGACCGGCTCCTGCGCCTCAATGCGCCGGACGGCTACCGGCTGATCCGGGCCGGGGCGGTGGTCCTGGCCATGGGCTGCCGCGAGCGGACGCGGGATATGATCGAGATCCCCGGTATGCGGCCGGCCGGTGTTCTGACGGCGGGAAGCGCCCAGGCCCTGGTCAACCTCCAGAACATCCGGATCGGACGTGAGGCGGTCATTCTCGGCTCGGGCGACATCGGGCTGATCATGGCCCGCCGGCTGACCTTTGAGGGCATCAAAGTCAAGGGCGTGTTCGAGATCATGCCCTGGCCCGGCGGGCTGGAGCGCAACATCCGCCAATGCCTCAAGGACTTCGGCATCCCCCTGGAGCTGTCGCGGACGGTGGTCGAGATCCGGGGCCGGGAGCGGCTCTCGGCCGTCGTTACAGCCAGGGTCGACGAGAGGCTCATGCCCGTGGCTGGGACGGAAGAGATCGTCCCCTGCGACACGCTGCTCCTTTCGGTCGGGCTGATCCCGGAGAACGAGCTGGCCAAGCGGGCCGGGATCGCGCTGTCGCCGCTTACGGGCGGGGCGGTCGTTGACGAGACGTTCATGACCGGGGTGGAGGGCATCTTCTCCTGCGGCAATGTGCTCCATATCCACGACATCGCTGATTGGGCGGCGGCCGAGGGGCTGGCGGCCGGGCGGCGCGCGGCCGAATACGTCCTGGGCCTGCGTTCCTTGGCGGAGACCGTACGGGTTTCGGCCGCCGGGTATCTCCGCTATGCCCTCCCCCAAGCCGTCCACCGCGGCGCGCGGGATGTGACGGTCCATTTCCGCGTCGCCCGCCCGGTCCGCGGCCTAAAAGTGGAAGCCCGCGGAGTCGAGACCGGCCGGCGCTGCGGCGGGCGGCGGCTCGCCCGCGCGATTCCTTCGGAAATGCAGACGATCCTCCTCAAGGGCCCCATCGAGGAGGACATCGAGGTCGGCGGACATGATTGACAAGATGACCTGCATCCAGTGCCCGGCCGGCTGCGAGCTGGAGGTCGGGGAGGCGGACGGCCGGCTCGAGATCCGCGGCAACGAATGTGAGAAGGGTGTCGAATTTGCCCAAAATGAGATCCGCGATCCACGCCGGAATCTGGCCACGTCCGTCCCCGTGAAGGGAAACGCGACCCGGATGGTCTCGGTCCGGTTGAGCGGACCCGTCCCGCGCGACCGGATCTTTCCGATCCTGGACGCCATCTCCGGCCTCCGGCCCGAGCCTCCTGTGCGGCGCGGCCAAGTTCTGATCTCCGATGTCCTCGGCTCGGGCGTCGACGTCATCGCCACCCGCACGATTAATGAATAGGAAGAATAGGGGGACACCATACGTAACCCCCTAATTATTGGTTCATCTCCAATCCCCGGGAAACACGGTCCGAAGTGTCGCCCCGGCAACGCTTTGATAGTCCTCGCCAGGACAGTTGCTTCAACGGTTCTCGCGAGGACGGCGCGGGTTCACCACTCCTTTTTACGCTAATCCGCTCGGCGCCTCAGCGCTTCGCAGTCCTCGTCGGGACGTCGCTTCGACGGTCCCCGCGAGGGCGAAACTCCGCATTCAAGATCTCCCGGATATTGCGACCACCCACTCCGTTTCTATTTCGTTAGATTGTCGCGTGCTCAAACAGCCCTCGGCGCCCGTTGGGTCCCCTCGCGGTTTCGCCGTTGGCCGACACTCCGAACCGCTTATGTCTCCCGGAGATTGGAGATGATCCTAATTATTTCTGGCGACTTAGCGTTGCATCAAAGCCGATTGCCCCGATGGAATACTTGAGCATAAATAATTAAATAGGGGATTACGTATACTGTCCCCCTATTTATTGGGCGCCGAAGAATTCGGCGCCGCGGGGGAGATAGAAAAGCAGGATTCCGATCGTTAGAACACCCGTCAGCAGGAACGGGAAATGGATGCCCAGCGCGTCCGAGAGAAATCCCGAGACGAGCGAGACGAGGGCGCCCGAGATGAGCTGGATGTTCGAGACCCAGCTGAAGGCCTGGGTCTGCCCGGCGGCGGGCACAGTCGAGCCGACGAACGTGTGAAGTGACGGGTAGGTCATCAGCAGGAAGCCGCCGAAGCCGATGAGGCCGAGCACGGCCGGCGTCCGATGGGGCGAGAGCCCGATCAGGAACAGGCAGGCCGCGGCCCCGCCCAGGCTGACCAGAAAGACGTTTTTGCGCCCGAAGCGGCGGCTCCAGACACCGTAGCCGTAGCCGGTGATCGTCCCCAGGCCGATCCAGAGGGCCAGGATGAGTCCCGTCCGCCCCATGGGGATGCCGAACTTGTGGTTGAGCAGGGACGGCGCGTAATAGACCGTCACCGACCAGCCCATCCCGCCGAAGAAGAATCCGGGGATGAACCGGCGGATGGATCGGAGCGAGCGGGCCCAGGACCGGGCGCCGAGAGACGGCTTTTCTTCGTTGCGCGAAGAGACGCCCCGCAGGGTCAGCGTCCCGAGGGCGACCAGGCCGAGCCCCAGGGCCGCCCAGACGAACAGCGAGACCTGCCAGCCGAAGCGCTGGGCCAGGAATCCCACTGAAAGGTAGGCCAGCATGACGCCGACGTTGCCCGAGCCGCTCTGGATGCCCATGGCATCGTCCAGCTCCCGGCCCGCCCCTTCCCTCGACTTGGAGACCCAGGCGATGACGACCGGATGGTAGAAGCTGGTGGCGGCCCGCAAAAGCAGGAAAGCGGCCGTGAGCCCGAGGAAAGTGCGGGCGAACGGAACCAGCGCCGTGGCCGCGCAGATGCCCAGGCCGCTGATCAGGAGCAGCCGCCGGTATTCATGGCGGAACGAAAGTCGGACGGCCAGGAACTGGAGGATGAGGGTGACGAGCAGGCCGAGGTTGGAAAGGAATCCGATTTGGGAATAGCGGGTGATCAGGAAGCCCTGGCTGTAGAGGATCGGGAAGATCGTCGGCGTGATGACGGTGGCGGCATCGGTCAGAGCGTGGAAGACCGAGGCGGAGAGCAGAATCTTCTTTTTCATGGCCGGGAAGGACCGACTCTATCACGCCCGCGGGAGCTTTTCCAGGAGTCCGGCGGACCCCATGTAGAAGAGCGCCGTGGACGCAGGCGCCGTCTCGATCTCGAATCCGGCCGCATTTTGAGCGACGACGCGGCGGGCGAAGAGGTCGTAGACGATCTCGACCGGACCGCGCAAGCGGATCGTCCGGCGCCCGCCCGTGATCGTGTGGAGGCCGAGTAGCTGCGGCGTCGCGTAGAGGACGTCGCCGTCCTCGCCGTAGATATGGGCCCCGGCGAAGCGGGCGATGCCGCGCAGGACGGGGGCGGGGAGATTCGGCGCCGCCGAGTAGACGGACGTCCAGCCCGCCTGCGGTTTCACGGCGAAGCCCGGCTTGCAGTCGCCCTGCGAATAGACGACCTGGCCGAGGACGCGCGCCTCGGGGTCGTCGACATGGAATAGCGGCGCCAGCTTGGCGTTGGTGCCCCAGACCAGGTCCTGGGGGAGGCCGGCCGTGATGGGATGGGCCCCGTCGGTGATATGGACGAGCGGGCCCCAGGGCTGTTCGCCGAGGCCGAAACGGATCCCGGTCAGCTCCCGCATGTGGTCCGTCGAACAATCGTCCCGGATGTATCCGGGGGCGTAGATCCAGAGCGCCGTCGAGCCGCTCCCCGCGAGCCTGGCCGCCAGAGCCCGGCGCCGCCCGGCGTCGAGCCGGAAGGGGTTGAGGAACACCAGCAGCTTGTAGGGCTTCGTCCGTCCCCCGATGAAGTCGTTCAGGAGATAGGTGTCGAACGGCGTGCCCATCTTGGGCAGGCCCCAGAGCCGCTGTTGAAAGATGAGCGGGATGTCGAGGTTGTAGCGGCAGGTCTCATAGAAGAAGCTCTCGTCGTCGAGGAGGACGGCAACGTCGGCCGAGGGCGCGAGGTCGAGCTCCAAGGCGAACTCTCCCAGGCCCCGAAAGCCGCGCAGCATCTCCAGAAAAGCGGGCTCCTTGATCGGATCGATCTTCCAGGCCGCCCACCAGGCCCCCTGCCCGTGGGTTAGGTCCTGGGCCAGGTTGCGGCGGAGGATGGCCGTGCTCTCGGCCAGGGTCGCGGCCCGGCCGTAGTGGGGATCCTCGGCGTCGACGTGCGTCCGGGTGTCGTCCTCGATCAGGACGAGCTTGTCGTGGAGACGGGCCGACTCGGCCGGCAGCATGCTCGGGCCGTCGCCGCCGATGCCCCGGTAGCCGTAGCTGTAGGGGCTGACCAGGAAGTCGACCGCCGGGTCTTCGAGCACGCGGTGCAGGCCGAGGTGGCCGCTGCGCTGGTAAGTCGAGTAATCGCTGTCCGGCCGTTCGCGGAAGAAGCCGCCGTTCCAGGCGAGGTCCATGACGTAGCCATAGAAGGCGCCGGCCAGCTTGGTCCCGCCCGACGCCGTTTTCGCCGCCCGGCAGAAGTCGATGACGGCGTCCGCGCACAGCTCGGCCAGGCATTGGAAATAGTCGATCACGGCCCGCTCGGTCCGGGGATCGCGGAAGATATAGCCTCCGGCCGCTAGCTGGGCTTCAGCTCCGGGAACTTCGGCCGTCTCGAACGAAGCCCGCGGATCGTTCCAAGCCAGGCGGAAGGCGGCGGCGTCCTCCGCATAGGTCCGGCGCAGCCAAGCCCGGAAATGCCGCCGCATCGGTTCGCTGTAGTCGCCGCAGGGCGCGTGCATCGAGCTTTCGCCCTTGACCCACTCGCCCGTATGTCCCGCGCCGACCTGGTAGGCGAGGACGCGCTCGGCCAGCCCCGCCTTCTTCAAAGCCGCCGCATAGGCGGTCAGGAAATCCCGGACCTGTTGCCGCCAGACCGTCGAGGCGAAAGACTGGCCGTTGCGGCGGCCGTCGGATAGGATCTCGCATTCGCCCGGGTTGGCCCGCTCCCACCAATCGTCGTGGCCCGTCTCCAGGTAGATCCGCAGGTGGAAGAGGGCCTCGGGATCGGCGTCCAGGACCCGGCCGAAGCGGGCCGCGAGGGTCGAGAAGTCATAGGGGTTTTGGGGCGAGGTTCCCGGGCCGATCCATTCGACGCCTTTACCGACGTCGAAGGCGTAGACATGGATGCCCGTTTCCCTGTTCATGCGGGCCTGGCGGGCGAAGTCCCAGCCGTCGGGCCGCGGACCCGAAACCCAGCTGATGGCCGGGAAGACGGGCTTGCCGTTGAGATGAAGGACGGGACGTCCGTGGAAGGCCTTGACCTCGGCCCGCAACGGCGGAGCGGCCGCCCTGGCGGGACCGGCGCCCGCGACCCGGGCGGACAGCGTCCACCCCGCCGCGGCCAAGGGGAGCGTCTTCAGGGCTTCGCGTCTCTTCATGGCAACCCCCTAGGAAGGAGCTCGAGAAAGCTTAGGCGGTCAGTCGTCGAAATAGCCGGTCAGATCATCCCGGTTGAGGCCCTTCTCCAGCGCCACCCGGGCCACGGCCCGGGCCACTTTCGGGTGCAGGGTGCGCTCGAGCGGGCTGGGGACGATCTCGCCGGGGCGAGCCGTGTCGGCGATGGCTCGGGCCGCCGCGAGCAGCATGTCCTGCGTGATCTGCCGGACGTTGGCGTCCACGGCGCCGCGAAAGATGCCGGGAAAACCGAGGACGTTGTTGACCGACTTGCCGTCGGCGGCGAAGGCGGCACCCGCCTGGCGGGCCGCGTCGGGCTCGATCTCGGGCGCGGGGTTGGAAAGGGCCAGGATGATCTGACCAGGCCGGACCATGTCCGGCTTGATCAACCCGGCGGCTCCGGTCACGGCCACAATGACGTCCGAGGAGGCCATGATCTCGGCCAGCCCGGCCGGCCGGCCGCCGGCCTTGGCCAGGCGGTCGAGGGCGTCCGCCGCAAGATCGGCGCCGGCCACCGGGCGGCCGGTCAGAAACATCAGCATCTTGGAGATGGCCATTCCGGCGGCGCCCAGGCCGATGACCCCGATGCGGCTGTCGGCCAAAGGCCTCCGGGCGGCGACCTTCTCGGCGTTGAGGAGGGCGGCGGTGACCACACAGGCCGTCCCGTGCTGGTCGTCGTGCATGACCGGGATATCCACCCGCTCCTGGATGCGACGCTCGATCTCGAAGCAGCGCGGGGCGGAGATGTCTTCGAGCTGGATGGCGCTGAAGGTGGGGGCGATGGCGACCACCGCCTCGACGATCTGGTCGACGTCTTTGGTCGAGAGAAGGATGGGCACGCCCGACAGGCCGCACAGCGTCTCCATCAGGCTGGCCTTGCCTTCCATGACCGGCATGGCCGCCTGCGGCCCGATGTCGCCCAGGCCGAGCACGGCGGTCCCGTCGGTGACGATGGCCACAAAGTGGCGGATGCAGGTGTAGCGGCGGGCCAGGGAGGGGTCCTCTTTGATCTTGAGACAAACTTCGGCCACACCGGGCGTGTAGACCTTGCGCAAGACCTCCAGGCTGTCGATCTTGTAGCGGCTCCGGATGGCGATCTTGCCGCCCTGGTGCATCTCCAGTACGTCGTCGCGGACTTCGAGAAGCTCGACGTCGGCGACGCCGCCGGCCAGGGCGATGAGCCGGTCCATGTGGGCCGGCGAGTCGGCGAAGACGACGATATCGCGCTCGACCTGGCCGATGCCCTGGCGCAGGACGCGGATCTCGCCGACATCGCCGCCGGCCTCGCCCAGGCGGGAGAGGAAGCGGCCCAAGGTCCCGGGCACCTGCCGCAGTCGGCAGCGGAAGGTGCGCATGATTTTTTCTTCCCACCACATGGCGATGCTCCTCGCGGCCCCGTTCGGGCGGGGCTACTCGATCAGCAGAAAGGCGTACCGGTTCATGGTCTTTTTATAGTCGGCCAAAACCTCGATGGGGTAGCCGGCCCGTAGGATGGTCGCGTAGACGTCCACGGCCATGGCGTCCGGCGACGGCCGGGCCCGCTTGGGATCCTTGCAGCCTGTCTTCATCCCCGCGCACGAGGCGCAGACGCCGCAGCTGTCCATGGGCAGCAGGAAGGCCTTGACGAAGCCGCTCAAGAAAACTTCTTTCTCTAGATCCAAGAGCCGGCCGTTGATGCCGCGGCTCCAGTCGTGGCGGTCCTCCGGCTTGTCGACCGCCTTCTCGAAGTGGAATATAGCGGCTTGCTTGTACTCCCTGAAGAATCGTTCGCACTCCGCCACCGACGGGGTGTTGGGCGGGCAGCAAGCGGCCTTGCCGTAATCGGGGCAGCCGTAGAGGCACTTCATCCGGACCCACTGGGCCACAACGATCCCGGCCGGGTCGAGCCAACGATAATCGAAAAAGCCGTTCTTCTCAAATAGGGTTTCGAGTCGCTTGCGTTCGGGCATGTCCGGCGTCCTTGTTTCGTGAATTTTGGCTAATTATAGTCCATTCGACAAACGCGTCAAATCAGCTGCCGGTCCCGAATGGAAGAAAGAAAGGTCCGTCGCCCAATCCCGGGGAGACTAAGGCCGTTCGGGGTGTCGGCCAACGGCGAAATCGCAAGGGCGGCGCCTTTTTCCATAGCTCTCTGAGGGAACCTGGCTCTGGCCAGGCGCCGAGGGCTGTTTGAGCACGCGACTATCTAGCGGGATCGAAACGGAGTGGGCGGTCTCCAAGACCGCACGATCTCGAATGCGGAGTTCCGCCCTCGCGGGGACGGTCGGAGCGGCGTCCCTCCGAGGACTGCGAAGCGCTGGAGGCGCCGAAGAGAGCTGTGGGAAAAGGCGAGTAAAGCCCGAAGCCGCCGGGACGATACCCCGAACGGCCCTCCCCCGAATTGGGCGAGTATTTGGGGAAAAGAGACTTGACAGTATTCTAAATATGTTATATAAAAAATAACGAATATATAGAATCACTTCTCTCTCGGAAGGAAAGCCATGCTTATCACTCTCATCGGCATCGCCGCCGGCGCCGTCGTCGGGTTTCTCTACTACAAGCTGGTCGGCTGCCGATCGGGAGTCTGCCTGCTGACATCCAACCCCATTCGCTCCGTGCTCTATGGGGCCCTCATCGGGGGTCTTGCGGCCTCGGGGTTCGGCCGCTGAGTCCGCGCCGGGCTCCCGTTTCTCTCGGCTCGGAAATAGAATAGAATCCAAATAGAGGTTCAGAATTGGCCCGACCAACGGTTCCGCTGCTCGCTCCTTCCGGGCCCGGTTTGCCGTCCCGGACTTCGGTTATTCTCTGCCGGCCCGAGAGCTCCGAGAACATCGGCTTGGCCGCCCGGGCCATGAAGAACACGGGCTTCGCCGACCTGCGGATCGTCAGCCGCCGGGCTCTCCCGGCCGAAGCGCGCAAGACCGCCGTCCACGCCGAGGACATCCTCGAACAGGCCAAGGTCTTTCCGACCCTCGAGGCGGCCCTGGCCGACCGCGAGATCGTCCTCGCCTCCACCGCCCGGATGCGGCGCCATTCCACCGTCGTCGGCCTGGACGAGGCGGCCCGGATGATCGGCGGGCAGCCGCCGGGGACGACGGTCGCCCTGCTTTTCGGCAACGAGCGGACCGGGCTTACGGCGGAGGAGATCGAGCGGGCCAACTGCGTCTTCACCATCCCCCAGGCCGGACGCCAGCCCTCCTACAACCTCGCAGCGGCCGTGCTCTTGACGCTCTTCACGTTCTTCAATTCCGGGGCGCCTCCGGCCGGAGGCGAGCCGGGCCGCAATGCCGGGCCGCCCTTGCCGCGGCCGGAGCAGGACGCCGCCATCGACCTCATCCTCCGGCAGCTCGAAGCCAAGCGCTTCATCCATGCCGGCAACAAAGTTCATATCTCCGCCTTGACCCGCGACCTGCTGGGCCGGCTGGCGATGACCGCCCGCGACCGGCGGTTCCTGCTGGCCTTGTTCGCCAAGGGAGTGAATTCCGACCCAAAGGAGTCCGACCATGACCGATAACGAGATTCTCGTCACATTGCCCGGCGGAAGCCGGGTGGAAGCCCGCCTGCGGGGTTTTTCCATCCTGACCGACCAGCCCGTCCACGCCGGCGGTGAAAACGCCGCCCCTTCTCCGTTCGACTTGTTTCTGGCGTCCCTGGCGACCTGCGCCGGCTATTATGTCCTCGCCTTCTGCCAGGAGCGGAAGATTCCGACCGAAGGGATCACCCTGGTTCAACGCATGGAGCGGGGCCCGAAGTCGAAGCTCATAGAGATGGTGCGCATCGAGATCCATCTGCCGGCCGGTTTCCCGGCCAAATACAAAGAGGCCGTGATCAAAGCGGCCGACAAATGCGCCGTCAAGGCCCACCTGGCCTTTCCGCCGGATTTCGAAATCACCTCCCATATCGCCGAAGCCTGAGTCCGCCGCGTCCCGGCCGCGCGACCGGACGCCCGGCGGCCGACGGGCCCGCGCCTCCCGGCGCGGCGTTCGGGCAGGCCCCGGTCCCGGATTGACTTGGGTCCACCGTCGCGATAGATTGAGCGCCGATGGGCAACGGAGAGGGGACATGACGCATCGGCCCGCCGCCGCCTCGGCGCCCCCTCCGCGCCGCCGCCGCGGACCGATCGTCGTCGCCGGGCTCGACTTGGCCGGCGTCCCCTCGCGCCCCACGGGAGCCTGCCTCCTGCGGACGATGACCGCGACGACCGCCGAGCTCGGCGGGGATGACGAGATCCTGGCCTTCGTCAAGGCCGGCCGTCCCGACCTGGTGGTTATCGATGCACCGCTCCACCTGCCTCCCGGCCGCCGCTCGATCGACGACCGCAACGGCGCTCATTACCGTCCCTGTGACCTGGAGCTCAAAGCCCGCAAAATCCCCTTCTTTCCGATCACCCTCGGCCCGATGCGCGGCCTGACCGTGCGTGGCATGGCCCTCAAGAAACGCCTTGAACGGGCCGGTTTTCGGTCTTTGGAGATGTACCCCGGCGGGGCGCAGGACGTCTGGGACATCCCCCGGGCCCGCCGCGATCGGCGAGGTCTGCGGGTTGGGCTGACCCGGCTGGGGCTGCGGGGGCTGACCTCGGAGATGTCGGAGCACGAGCTTGACGCCGCCACGGGTGCTTATGTCGGCCGCCTGTACCTTCTGGGCCGGGCCGAGGTTCTGGGAGATTTCCGGACCGGGGCCATCCTGCTGCCCGCGCTCAGCGAGGGCGAATAACGCGGATGGCCTTGGGCAGGACCTTCAGCTCGAGCTCGCGCCGCGGTTCCAGGATTTCGCCGTTGTACTGGGCGTGCAGCATCTCGCCCCGAATCACCACCCGGCGGGCCTTGAAGTGCTTGAGGATCTTCTGGTAGTAGCCCAGGTAGATCAGGGGGAAATTCACCAGGTAGTTGTAGGCCCGGATGTCGAAGAGGGTGACGTCGAGGTAGCCATCGTCGATTTTGGCTTTGGGGGCGATAACCCAGTTGTAGCCGAAGTGATTGGTCTTGTTGACGATGCAATCAAAGATCTTGAGCCGCAGGATCTTGTGGACGAAAACTTCGCCCGCATCGTCGAGCCCGTCAAAGAGCTCGATCTCGAAGTACTCGCGCGGATGCCAGGCCAGCCGGGTCGAGGCCAGCAGATGGCCAGCCAGGCCCGGGATCTTGATCTGGGCCTTGCGGTGCGTCACCATCCCCGTCGCCCCGATGCTGACGAAGCTGGCCACCCGGCCGTCCACGTCGATGAGGTCGATGGCCCGCGGCCGGCCGCGGTAGAAGGCCTTGACCGCGGCCCGCGCCTGTTTGGGGATGCGCAGGGATTTGCGTAGGGCGTTGCCGCTGCCGAAGGGGATGATGCCCATCAGGACGTCGGCCTGGCGGCCGGCATTGACGATGCCCTGCATGATGTCGGCCAAGGTGCCGTCCCCGCCCAGCCCGAGAATGACGTCGTTTTCGGCGCTGAGCCGCGCCACCGTCTCGATCATCTCGGCCTTGCCGGCGAATTGGTCGTAGACCCGGCCCGGGAAGCGGGCGTTCAAGTAAGCGCGGACTTTCGGCGATCGGCGCCACTTCTGGCGGGCCGAGTGGGGATTGACAACGACGACGACCCGCTTTCCGGCCACGTAAGGAGACGGCTTTCGATGGGGCATCATCCAATCCTGATTAAACCCTATTTTTACCACGAGCGGCCGATTTAGACAAACCAACCCTCTTCCATTAGACGCACGAATGGAGAAAACCTTCCCTGGCCCGGGTTTCTTTCCCAGGCCGGTTGGGCTACAATCCGGTTTGAAGTCCCAACCATGAACGATGCCCTGCTGTCCCCCAGGCTCCACCAAGCCGGAGGCCGGACTTATCGGCTTCAAGTGGAAGCCTCCCCCGATGCCGGCGCTTATGCCAAATACGACCATCTGCGGAACGAGGTCTGGGGCTTCCCCGAGGACCACATGGCCGGAACGCGCAACTTGATGTGCGAGAACTTCCTGCACGACGGAAGCGCGCTTTTCCTGGCCGCTTATGACGCCGGGCCGGACGGACGACTCCCCGAGGCCGACGACCGCCTAGTCGGCTTCGCCTATGGCTTCGTCGGCATCCGGGACAAATCGATCGGCTTCCGCTCACCGGCAAACCTGTGGTTCTACGCCCAGTACACGGCCGTTAAGCCCGCCTGCCAGGGCGCCGGTCTCGGGGTGGCCCTCAAAGAATTCCAGCGCGACATCCTGCGCGGTGTCTTCGGCCTCGGCCACGTCGTGTGCACTTACGATCCTTTAACGGGGGTCAACGCCTATCGCAACATCCATCATTTCGGGATGTCCGTCCTGGAATACCGGGTCGCCACCTACGGAGAATACGGAGGACGGCTCAATCGGCGCGACGTCCCCACCGACCGGTTCTTCATGGATTGGGATCTCGAGGCGCCCCCGCCGCGTCCCGCCTACGACCTGGCCGACCTTTTGGAGGCGACGCCGCCGATCCTCTGCATCTCCAGGCGGACCACGGCCGGCGCGTCCGGCCCCCAGGACCTCGAGATCGTCGAGGCCGCAGACCTTGCCGCGGCCGGAGATTTCGCGCTTGTCCGCGTGCCGCGCGATTTCTACCTTATGCTGCAGGAGACCGACGTGGCCGACCCCGAGATCCGCCGGATTCCCTTGGAGTGGCGGCTTCGGACCCGGGAGGCCTTTCAAGCTCTTTTTCGCCTCGGCTACCGGATTATAGATTTTCGGGGCGTCAGGCGGCCCGAGGCCGAAAGCTGGTACGTCCTGCATAAGGCCTGACCCATGGCTGCCAGATCCCCCCGCTTGTCGCTTCGCGATTACCTGGAGTTCGCCGTCTCCGATCTGGGCCAGAGGAAGCTCCGAACTTTTCTGACCTCTTTCGGCGTCACCGTCGGCATCGGGGCCCTGGTGGCCATGGTCGGCTTCGGCAAGGGCATGCAGAAGAACGTGACCGACAACTTCGCCAAGCTCGACCTTTTCAATTCCCTGACCGTCCTGCCGGCCGGCGGGGGGATGGGCGATTTCGGCCTCCGGCGGGGACGACGGGCCGCAGCCGAGCCGGCGGCGCGGGCCAAGTCCGCCGTCCTGGACGATGCCGCCGTGGCGGATCTGGGCCGTCTCCCAGGGGTCGAAAGCGTCTTCCCCGAGGTCCGCTTCCCGGCCATGATCCGGATCGGGGAGGCCGAGGAATTCCGCCTCGTCCAGGTCGTTCCCGCCCGGATCGCGGGCTCGCGTCTGCTCCCCCTTCGGGTGGGCCGGCCGTACGCCTCCGACGACGAGGAAGCGGTCCTGGTCGGGGCGGGGCTCCTGCGGGCCATGGGCCTGGCCGATCCGGCTGCCGCGATCGGCCGGACGGTCGAGATCGTCTCGCTGTCGTTCAACCTGGCCTCATTCGATCCGGCCAAGATCGGGGCCATCCTCGGCGGCGGGGCCTCGCCGTTCAAGCGGACGTCCGCCTCTTTCCGGATCGCCGGGGTCATGGAGACGGGCGGGTTCGGGGGGGGGGTCACCCCGTTGGCCTCCGACATCCTGCTGCCGCCGGGCCCGGCCGGGCGGCTGCCCAAGCTGTCCGTGACGAATATCTGGGACCTTTTCCGGACGGGACCCGGGGGCGCCGGCTATTCCGCGGTCAACGTGCGGCTCAAAGACCTGTCGGCCGCCGCCGCCGTCAAGCGGGCCGCCGCGGATAGGGGATTCTCCACCTTCTCGCTTCTCGACCAGTTCGAGCAGATCAAGACCAGCTTTGTCCTGATGGACATGATGCTGGCCGCGATCGGGATGATCGCCATCTTCGTCGCCGCCTTGGGCATCGTCAACACCATGGTCATGTCGGTCCTGGAACGGACCAACGAGATCGGGATCATGAAGGCCGTCGGCGCATCGCCGGCCGCCGTTCAGAAGATCTTCGTCTTCGAATCGAGTCTGATCGGCTTGGCCGGCGGCGTTTTCGGGCTGGTCCTGGGCTGGGCGGTCAGCCGGATCATCAACCCCGTCATCAACTACTTCGCGGCCAAGGAAGGGCTTCCGGCCATGGGATATTTCAGCTTCCCGGCTTGGCTCTGCCTGGGGGCGATCGTCTTTGCCGTCCTGGTCAGCCTGGCGGCCGGGATCTACCCGGCCCGGCGCGCGGCGAGGGTCGACCCGGCTGTCGCCTTGCGGCATGAATAGGCTCGGACTCCCTTGGAAGGGGACCCTTTAGCCGGGTCCCCCTCCAACGCCCGAATCGGCCTGAGGCCGATTCGGGCTGCTACCCCTCCAAGGAGCCTCGTCCATTTGGCTTCCATCGTATAGATAGGAACATATTTTTAGCGCCGCCCGGCTCGGGACCGTGCCCGCTCTCTCGCCGACCCTATGCTGAAGCATAGGGCTGCCAAGCCTGTGGGTTTGGCCCCCTATACCCCTCGCCTCAGCAAAAGACCTTTTCGGAAGCAATAACACTGGGTTTTAGCGGAGGCCTAGGCTTGACGGCATGCGCAATCTGTTCGGAAAGAATTCTGATATAATCCCCCCGCATCCGAAGGAGGCGACCATGACCAAGCGTTCCCGATTTGTCGAATTGACATGGCTCGCGATCGGCGTCGCGGTCTTAGCCGCCTGCGTCGCGGCCCCGGTCAAGATGGACGACGTATCGCTCGAGGCCAAGGCCCGCGCCATCCACGCCAGGATCCTATCCGTCGACACTCACTGTGACACACCCATGAACATGCTCCGCGGCAATTGGGACATCGGCCAGCGCCACGAGCCGGGCAAGTCGGGCAGCGGGCTCATCGACCTGCCGCGGATGAAAGAGGGCTGTCTCGACGCCCTGTTCTTCGGCGCCTTCGTCGGCCAGGGCGAGCTTTCGCCCCAGGCTTACGCCAAGGCCAAGGAACGGGCCGATCAGCTCATCGCCGCCGTGGACGCCATGTGCGTCAAGTATCCGGATCTGGTCGAGAAAGCGACCACCCCCGGCGACGCCTGGCGGATCAAGGCGACCGGCAAGCGGATCGCCTTCCTCGGCATGGAGAACGGCTATCCGATCGGCACCGATCTGTCGCTCATCGAGGCTTACGCCAAGAAGGGCGTCCGCTACATCACCTTGTGCCACGGGTCCGACAATCAGATCTGCGATTCGGGTACCGAACGCCGGAACCCCGAGGACAAAGGCCTGTCCGAGTTCGGCCGTAAAGTCGTGGCCGAGTGCAACCGGTGGGGGATCATGGTCGATGTCTCTCATATGTCGGACAAGTCGTTCTTCGACGTCCTGCAGGCGTCCCGGGCCCCGATCTTCGCCTCCCACTCCTGCTGTCGGGCGCTGTGCGACAATCCCCGCAACCTGACCGACGATATGATCAAAGCCCTGGCCCGCAAGGGCGGCGTCATTCAAATGTGCTTCCTGTCGGCCTATCTCAAGGCGCCCAAGCCCAACCCCGACCGGGAAAAGGCCCTCAAGGAGCTCGAGGCCAAGTACGGGCCCCGCCGGGCTCTCCAGAACGTCAAGGATGAGGCGCTGCGGGTCAAGGCCACCCAGGAATACCAGGCGGTGATGCAGAAATTTCCTGACGACCGGGCCTCGGTCAAGGATATCGTTGATCATATCGAGCACGTCATCAAGCTCGTGGGCGTCGACTATATCGGGATCGGGACGGACTTCGACGGCGGCGGCGGCGTCAGCGACTGCGGCGATGTCAGCCAGATGTTCCGGGTGACGATGGAGCTGCTGCGCCGCGGATACAACGAGAAGGAAATCGGGAAGATCTGGGGCGGCAATATCATGCGCGTGCTCCAGAAAGTCATCGATGCCGCGGCCTGATTATCAGGCCAAGACTGTAAAATATCTTTACGTTCTGGTAATCTATTAGCGAGTTGAGCGCGCGCCCGCGCTTTTAACAGGCGGAAGAATCGATTCGTCCGGTCTGGCATAAAGATTGCTCTGTTGATTCATCTATGAACCGCCTTAAAAACCGTCTGTCCGCCGCCCCTCACTGGGGTGCCTGCGTTTTTCTGCTCGTTGCCGCTGTCGCCGCCGCGACCGGGGCCTCGCCCGGCCGCGAGGACTTGCCGAAGTTGGGCGGAATGATCCGCGTCCGCGACTTCACCACCTCCCTTAAGCCCAATCTCGACCCGGCCGTCGCGTCCTGGGTTTTCGCCACCGAACAGATCTTCGAAGGGCTGGTCCGGCTCGACAACCGGCTCGATCTCGTCCCTTCGCTGGCCGAATACTGGATGGTTTCCGAGGACAGATGTCGGATGACGTTCATCCTCAAGCGGGGCGTGCGCTTCCATCACGGTCGTGAATTCGATGCCCAGGACGTCAAATACTCTTTCGAGCGATTGCTCCGCCGGGAGACCAAGTCGCCCTATGCCGGGCTTTTGGCCGGCAAGATCGTCGGAGCCGAGGAGTTCTGGGACGGCAAGGCCGCCGAGGTGACCGGATTCCGGGCTCCGGAAAAATACGTCTTCGAAGTAAGCTGGAAGGCTCCCTCGGTCGCGTCCCTCTATCTGCTGAGCATGAGCTTCTGCAAGATCCTGCCGCGCGACAAGCTGATCGAGGAGGGGGCGGGCTTCTTCGACAAGCCGTCCGGGACGGGCCCCTTCCGATTCGCCAACTGGATGCGCAGCCCTCAGCTGGACATCGTGGGCGTCCATCTGGACCGGTTCGAACAGTACCACGGCCGCAAGGCCTATCTTGACCATGTTGAATACAGCCCTTATCTGACCGTTGATCATTTCATGAGCGGCGATGCCGACATCATGCCGTTTCTCTCGGATCGGATGGCCAACTCCGGCTGTCAGGCCGTGGTCGGCGTCCCCTACAAGGAATCTTACCTGGGCTTCAGCTGCCAGATCCCGCCTTTCGACCGCAGTGTGGTCCGCCGGGCCGTGGCGGCCGCCATCAACAAGGACCGTCTGATCGAGGCGGCCCAAGCGCCGGACCGGGTCCGCCGCCAGGCCTCGAGCTATATTCCATCCGGGCTGCCGGGATTTCTTCCGTTGGAGGAGACCTCGCACTTCGACTCGGAACAGGCCCGCCGGCTTCTAGACGAACTCGGGTATTCCGGAGAGCGTCGCTTCCCCTCCCTTCTGCTGTTCGTCCTCAAGCCCCGCGCCGAAGCGCCGATGCGCCTGGCCCGCGAGATCGCCGCCCAGCTGGATGCCGTCGGCATCTCCGTCTCCATCCGAACGTACACGAAGGCCGATGATCTGCTCGACGTCCGGACCCCCTACTTGACGTTTTTTACCTGGTTGATGGATTATCCCGACGCCGAGAACATCATCCTGCCTCTCTTCGGACAGGGAACGGATGGGCTCCAGTTCCTGATCCATTACTCTTCGCCGGCCTTGGACAAGCTGCTCGAGGAGTCCGCGGCCGAGAAGAGCTGGACCCGGCGGATCGAGCTGTTTCATCGCATGGAGAAGCTCCTGGGCCAGGATATGCCGGCCGTGCCGCTGTTCACCGAGGAGGAGCGGCTGGCGGTCCAGAGCTACGTCCGCGGCGTCCGGATGCCCCCCTTGGGTTCGAGCTATCTCGACGCCAAAGACTTGTGGCTGGATCGGAGAAGCCCCCGGCCATGAGCATGCCGAACTCGATCCAAAAGCGGTTCACCCTGTGGGTGGCGGCCCTGGTTCTGGTCCTGGTCGGCGCCATTCTTTGGGTCATTCAAGGGCGCGAGCTGAGCATCATCTTCGACGAGTTCAAGACCCGGGCCCTCCTGACGGCATCCAACTTGGCCGAAGTCAACCAGGGCTCGGTCAAGGTCTGGGACATCGAAGACCTGCAGGCCAACGTCGACGCCCAGATCGACGACAACCGGTTGTACATCGCCTTCTTCGACCGCTACGGGACCGGCTTGGTGGCCAGCCGCGACATCGCCGCCGACCGGGCCCTGGCCCAGACGAGTCAGTTGCAGAGAGCTTCCGGCGGCGCGCCGACTTACGCCCAGGCCAAGAATGTCTATATCGCCAAGAAGATCCGCAGGGTTCTCGAGGTCGAGGTGCCGATCTTCGTCCGCGGCTCCGATGCCAATTGGGGCTCGGTCAAGATGGGGTTGTCGCTCGAAGCCTTGGACCGGCAGGTCAGTCGGACCCGGTTCGTCCTCATTCTGATCGGAGCCGTGGGGCTGCTCTTCGGGACGCTGGGCGCCACCGTCCTGGCCCGCCGCATCACCCGGCCGATCAAGGATCTGGCCGACGGGACGGTCCGCATCGCCCGGGGCGAGTTCTCGCACCGGATCGAAATCAATTCGCAGGACGAGATCGGCCGCCTGGCCCGCGACTTCAACGACATGAGCGAGAAGCTGCAGCAGACTCTGGGGGTCATCGAGGTGGCCAACCGCAAGCTCGTCCAGTCCGAGAAGCTGGCCCAGATCGGCCGCATGGCCGCCACCATCGCCCATGAGATCCGCAACCCCCTGACCTCCGTCAAGCTCAACATCCAGAAGGTCCGCAGCTCCCTCCACCTCGACGAGATCGAGCAGGAGCACATGAGCCTGTCCGAAGAGGGCATCGCCCAGATCGAGCGGTTCATCAAGGAACTGCTCAACTTTACCCGCGTCTCGGACCTGCAGAAGGCCCGCTTCGGGATCGAGCAGGTCCTGGACGAGAGCGTCAAGCTGCTGCGGGACGTCCTGGCCGAGAAGATGATCGCCGTCGAGCGCCGCTACGCCGCCGGCCTGCCCGAGGTGGCGGTCGACGGCGACCGTCTGCGCCAGGTCTTTGCCAACATTCTGCGCAACTCGGCCGAGGCCCTCGGTCCGGGCGGGCGCATCACCATCACCACGGGCAAAGCCGAGACCGAGGCGGGCTGCCGGCTGCGGGTCCGGATCTCGGACAACGGCGCCGGCATCCCCGAGAAGGACTGGGATAACATCTTCGAACCGTTCTTCACCACCAAGCCGCAGGGCTTCGGGCTGGGGCTGGCCAACGCCCGCAAGATCGTCGAGCAGCATAAAGGGACTATCCGGGCGGCCCGCAAGCGCGGCCCGGGGGCGGCCTTCGAAATCGACCTGCCGTGCGAGGGAGAGCCATGAAATCGATCCTGATCATCGACGACGACGCCCTGATCCGCAAGACCCTGGCGGCCCACCTGGGCAAGCAGGGCTTCGAAGTCCGGACGGCCGAGGACGGGGAGTCCGGCCTGGCCCAGGCGGCGGAGGCCGAGCCCGATCTGGTTCTCTGCGACATCCGCCTGCCGGACATCGACGGGCTGGAAGTCCTGCGGCGGCTCAAGGAGTCCGGTTGCGGGGCGGCGGTCGTGATCATGACCGCCTACGACGACATGAAGACCACGGTCGAGGCCGTCAAGCGGGGCGCCTTCGAATACCTGGTCAAGCCGCTCGATTACGTGGCTCTCGATCTGACCGTGGACAAGGCTTTCCAGGTCAGGGCCTTGGAGGAGAAGGTCAGCTACCTGGTCCAGGAGCGGAGCAAGGAATACCAGATCGACAACATCATCGGCCGCTCGGCCCCGATGCGCGAGGTCTTCAAGCTGATCGGCTCGGTCGCCGTAACCCGGACCAACGTCCTGATCCAAGGCGAGAGCGGGACGGGCAAGGAGCTGGTGGCCAAGGCCATCCACTACAACAGCCCGCTGCGCGACGAACCGTTCATCGTCATCAACTGCTCCGCCATCCAGGACACCCTGCTCGAATCCGAGCTCTTCGGCCACGTCAAGGGCGCCTTCACCGACGCCCACTGCGAGACCAAGGGCAAGTTTGAGATCGCCGGCCGGGGGACGCTGTTCTTGGACGAGATCGGCGACGTCTCGCCCAACCTCCAGTCCAAGCTGCTGCGGGTCATCGAGACGCGCGATTTCATGAAGGTGGGCGGGGAAAAGGTCCTCAAGACCGAGGCCCGCATCATCGCCGCCACCAACCAGAGCCTGCGCGGCCTGATCGAGTCGGGCAAGTTCAGGGAGGACCTTTACTACCGGCTCAAGGTCGTCGAGATCCAGCTGCCGGCCCTGCGGGACCGCATGGAAGACGTCCCCGAACTGGTTGCGTACCTGTTGGAGAAGATCAACCGGGAGCTGCGAAAAAACGTCCGCAAAGTCCCGGCCGAGGTGATCAAGCTGCTGTCCGATATGCCCTGGAAAGGCAACGTCCGGGAGCTTGAGAACGCCTTGACCCGGGCGGTCATCCTGGCCAAGGGCGACGTCGTCCTCAAGGAGAACCTGCCGCTGGAGTTCGAGGACAAGCGACTGTTCGCCAAGGCCCTGACCTCGCTCGAAGAGGTCGAGAAGGAATACATCCGGTACGTCCTGACCGCGGTCAAGGGCAGCAAGACGCGGGCCAGCCAGATCCTGCAGATCAGCCGGCCGACGCTGGACAAGAAGATCAAGGACTACAGCCTGGAAATCGCCTAAGCGGCCATAAGATTTCTTTACCCGGCTCGTAAATTCCCTTGCCGGTGGCCTGCGGTTCCGGGATCCGAAAGCGCCTTTTTCCCTGATGCGTCCGGGCCGGTTTTGGCACGAATCCTGCATAATCATTGGCTGAGGCTTCGAAGAAAGGAACAAACATGCTGGGAAAGAAAATCCTCGTGGTGGACGACGAAGAATCCATCCGCAAGACTTTTGTCCTCCTGCTCAACGGCAAATACCGCGTGGTCGCGGCCAAGGACGCCGAGGAGGCCCTCGACAAGCAGAAGAACGGGTATGACCTGGTCATTGCCGACCTGCGCCTGCCCGGCAAGGACGGTGTCGAGCTGATCACCGAGCTGAGGCGCCGGGGGTATCGAGGCGAGGTCATCCTCATTTCCGCCCATGCCGAGCTCGTCGATCCCTCGATCCTGGGCCGGCTGCGGATCGGGCACTTTTTTGCCAAGCCGCTCGACCTCAACGCCATCAGCCGGTCGATCGACTATCTGCTGACCAAGGACGAAAGCGCCGCCCGCATTTGACACGGCCGAGACAGGGCCGTCGGCTCCCGGTGGGAGCCGGCGCCGGGGGGAACGAGTTAGGAGTTCCCCCCGGACCTTTCAGATAGCCTGGTGGCTTTCGCTGCCGGGCCTCCCGCGCGATCGTACTCCCCCGCAGGACTCGTTTCTGATAAAATCCACCCTCGCGAGACACGCGGAAGGGTGTGAACTTTGGCCAAGCCCGAGGGACGGCGTCCGAAGCATTCCCGCCCAGCTTTGAGCCGGGCGGGTCTCCTTGGCCTTTTCGCCATCCTGGCTGCCTGTATCCCGGGTTCCCTGGCCGCCGCTCCCGTCCCTCAAGCCCGGACTATTCGCGTTCCCCAGGACCATCTGCTGATCTCGCTGGCCGTCGCGGCCGCCCGGCCGGGGGATGTCGTCGAGGTCGACGACGGGTATTATTTCGAACAAGACCTCGTTCTTGACAAGCCGATCACGATCCGGTCCAAAAATCTCTTCGGAGCCGTGGTCTGCGGCTCGAAAGCGCCGCGGACGGCCGTTTTCATCGTCCGGGCCGCCGTGGACATCTCGGGCTTCATCCTGAAAGATTCGGTCTTCGGCCTCCTCCAGAGGGACAGTCCCGATGTCGAATGGACCGGATCGGATCTGGCTTTCTTCGACATTACGTTCGCTGTAGACGTTGACGATCGCTGGACCCGAGTCGGATCGGCCCGGTTGTCCCGGCTCATCATCGGCAATTGCGAAAGAGGTCTTTCCACCAATGAGGCCGGGAGCCTCTCGGCGGAACGGTGCTTAATCGCCAGGACGAAGGTTGCCTTTTCGGGGAGCAATCACTTGTTCTTCAAGGTTGACCGGGCCGTCCTCTGGGACTGCATGATGGTCAAGGAGGAGTCCCTCCCGGCCATCCCGGCTCCCGGCACCAACCGAATTGATCTGGGCCCGGACATCTGGTCCGGCTCGGCTGCCGATGCGCGGGCCAAGAGAAGGGAATTTCCGCGGCGCCTCAATCGGCTTTTCGCGGCGGACCGGGGCCCTCGGCCCGAATCGGCCGATCGGGTCAAGCGTCGGGACTCGCTGCTCCTGGCGATGATGGGACAATCTTCGTTGGACAGCGGGGATCTAGCGGGAGCCGAATCGCACTTTCGGCAAGCCCTGGCCTTGACCGAAGCCGGAGGCGGCCTGGAAGCGCGCTGGATGGCCGAACTGGGCTCGGCCCAGACGGCCGAAAAAAGGGGCGACGCGGCCGTGGCCATCGAGCGCTATGGCCGGACGATCGATTTCATCGAGAGCGTCGGGTCCCGGCTTCCTTTGGCGGATCACCGGACCCGGTTCCGAAAGGACAAGATCGGGGTCTATGAGACGGCGATCGGGCTCCTGCTCGACCGGCATGCCCTGGCTCCCGGCGAGGGATACGATCGCCGCGCGTTCCTCATGGCCGAACGATCCAAGGCCCAAGGCGTTCTTGGCGATCTGCGCCGAGCCGAGACCGATCTGGCGGGCATGTCCCGGGATGACGGCCGCCGCGAGATGAAGCGGGTGTCTTCCGCCATCAGCCGGATCCAGACCGAGCTCCAGGACCCCGGCGCGACCCCTGACGCCCGATCCGCCCTCTTGCGCCGGCTGGACAAAGCCGATGCCGAGCGACAGACCTTCTTACTCCGGGTCAGGCAACGGGATCCATCGGGCGCCCGCGGAGCCCCTCTCCCGGCGCCCTCGATTGAAGAAATCAGGCGCGAGCTCCTGGACGAATCTACCGCCCTCTTGGAATATGTGCTGGGCGGAAAGCGGTCCTATGCATTCCTCATGACCCGGGAGGGCCTGTGGACGGCCGAAATCCCGAACGAGGGAGCCCTGCGGCCGCGGATCTCGAACTATTTGAGGTTCCTGACGCTGCGGGAGCCCCGCGAATTCGCGGGCTGGTCCGGGGGCCGGCTGCTTCGGGAATCGCTTTGGAGCCCCTTCGAAGGCCGTTTATCGCCTCGCATCAAGAAGATTCTCATCATCCCCGACGGACTTCTCCACTATCTGCCCTTTGAGACTCTATTGGGCGGACCCGAAGGCCGGCGTTTTCTGGTCGAAGACTTTGCCATCGGCTATGGACCTTCGGCCTCGGTGCTTATCGATCTCCGGCGCCGGCCGGCGCCGGCCGGCTACCCGATGGAATTTCTCGGCTTAGCCAATGACTTGCCCTACCGGCTCTTCGGCTTGAGCGCCGGCGGGGAGCTGCGATTCCCAAGCCTGCCCTACGCGATGCGGGAGGTCCGGTCAATCGGCCGGCTGTTCCCGGCCGCGAAGCGGACGATTCTGACCGGCCGGGATGCCGGCGAGGGCCGATTGAAATCGCTCCCGCTGGCCGATTACCGAATCGTCCATCTGGCCGCCCACGGCTTTTTCGATGACGCCGTTTGGTGGCGCTCGGCCCTCCTTCTCCAAAGGGACAAAGACGGTGAAGAGGACGGCTTCCTCCAGCCCGGGGACCTGCTTTCCCTTCGTTTCCGTCCCGAGCTGCTGGTCCTCTCCGGCTGCCGGACCGGCGGCGGCAGTCTGTTGAAGGGTGAAGGGGTGATGGGCTTGTCCGGCGCCTTCCTCCGCAGCGGAGCCAGATCCGTCCTGATCAGCTTGTGGAGCGTCAACGACAAGGCCACCGCTCGGTTCATGGCTTCATTCTATCGGCTGTGGAAGCGGGGAACGAGCAAGCCGGAAGCCCTCCGCCAGGCCAAGATCGAGGCCCTTCGATCGGGCGAGCCGCCCTTCGCCTGGGCTCCGTTCGTCCTGATAGGGGATTGATCCATTCGCGGCGCCAAACCCCGATTTTCAAATCGGGGCGAGCGGGTTTATCGGTTCAACGGATCGAGAACGATTGTTGGCTCGTCCCGACGGTTTGGCCGGCGTCGTTCGTGGCTTTCACGCTCCAGATATAGGTGCGGCCTTTCTGGAATCGGCTCTCGTAGCCGATCGGCAGGCTGAAGGAGAGTTCATTAAGGCCGGATTCCGGGATGATTATCATCAAGCGGTCGTCGATCAGCTCGAAAAAATAGCTTTCCGCGCTGGGCGGCGCCGACCAGCGGAATTCAACCGGAAACCCGTCTATCGTCCCCCGCGGGCTGAGGAGAACGAGACCGCCGGTTTCCCCGCTCCGGAGGCTGTCTCCGCGCTGGGCGAAGGGGCCGAAATAGAGGCCGGCCGCGACCGTCAAAGCCAGAAGCAGCCCCCAGGCTGCCGCCGGACTGCGCCGGAACCATGCGAACCGAAGCCGCCCGGGCGTCGCTCGAGGCGCCCCGTCCGCCCTCAATTCGTCCAGGCTGGCGGCAGCCAAGCGCTCGAATTTCCCGCGGCGGCCGGAAATCTCCCTCTTCAGCTCCCACAGAACGTCCCACTTGGCCCGGCAAGGAGGGCAGACGCGGACATGATCGACCAGGGCTTCCCGCTCCGCCGCCGGGGCGTCAGTCCGGAAGGACTTCTCGAACGCCTCGTTCGACGGACAGGAGGGTTTCTCCGGGTTCATCTTCATCCTCTCGCGATTCGCGGATCATTTTCCTCAACTGGTCCAAGGCCCGGTAAAACAGGTGCCGGACCTTGGGCTGCGTCCAATGCAGGTATTCCGCCGTTTCCTCCAGCCCCAGGCCGGACAAGTGGAGCTTGAGGACGAGCCGGCGTTTTTGGGGCAGCCTTTCGAGCAAGCTCTCCAAGTGGCGGCGGAATTCGATTTCCTCCTGGCCGGAAACGACGAGCAAGTCTTCGGGGAGCCTGTCCGGGCGGGCTTTCTCCAGATACCCTTCCAGTGAGATCGTCCCCCGTTCGGGCTCCATCCAGTCCAAAGCCGTGGTCGTCACGGCCTTCCAAAGATAAGACGACAGATGGTCGATCTTTTTCCCGTTTTGAGCCATCCGGCAAAGCTTGAGCAGGACTTCCTGCTCGATGTCTTCCCGCGCGGCCTCGGAGAAGCCGGGGAACTTTCTGGCCAGCACGATCCGCGTGCAGCGCGAGATCTCCGCGATCAGAGCCGCGGTAAGAGTATATCGTCCCTGGTCCATGGCTTCCTCTGCCGCTCCTTGAAGAATCATCATAGGCAACTTGATTAATATTATCAAGTTTCGGCCAAAGCGGGAAAATCGAGCGGGAATCCCGGTCTGTATGTGGGAACTGGATGAAGGTGGGGGGCTTTGCTCCGGCTCATGTCCCCATCCGGGGGCGAAAAAAGTAAAGAAAGTGGGTTTCTGTAAACTTTTTTTGCAGGTTTGAGCGCTCAGTGCGGCCGGGGGTCTATTTTCAGGGGGAAAAAAGACGGCAGATCGCTGCCAAATTGGCACGATTCGTGCTCTAATCAGGGACAAAGGCGCTTCCCGAGCGCCTACAATATACCTTTCAACTCTCTTCCTTTCAGTGGGGAGGCGAAGGAGACCCAAGCTCCTTCGCCTCTTTTTTTTTGGCTGGAAGTCGGCCCTGTCTTTTTCCCCGGGGACAAAATACAATAGCTCCGTGATCGACATCCTTGTCCCCTCGGCCTTGGCCGCGGCCGGTCTGGCCGCCCTGGGAGCGGAGCGGGTCCGCCTGGAGGCTTTTTGCCGCCGCATCCCGCTGCGGATCGCCGTGACCGGGACGCGCGGCAAGTCCACCGTGACCCGGCTCGTCGCCGCGGCCCTGCGGGCGGACGGGCGCATCGTCCTGGCCAAGACCACCGGATCCCGGCCGGCCCTGATCGGTCCGGGGGGAGAGGAGACGGAGATCCGGCGCCCCGGCCCGCCGTCCATTTTGGAGCAAAGATCGGTCGTCCGGGCGGCCGTCCGGATGCGGGCCGACGCCCTAGTGGCCGAGATGATGAGCATCGGGCCCGAGACGCTGCGGGCCGAGGCCGGCAAGATCCTGCGACCCCATATTCTGGTCGTCACGAACGCCCGGCTCGATCACCGCGAGGAGATGGGGCGGACCCGCGAAGAGATCGCCGCGACGCTGGCTCGGGCTTTTATCCCGGGCGTCGTGGCCTTCCTGCCGGAGGAGGAGATGCTCCCTATTTACGCTGAGGCCGCGCGCCGGGTCGGATGCCGCCTGACGCCCATCTCCGGCGATCCGGCCGAAAGGCGTCCCGTGGTCACCGGCGGGGCGGCCGTGGAATTTCCGGTCAATATCCGTCTGGCGGAGGCGGTCGCCCGGTATTGCGGCGTCGACGACGGCCGGTTGAAAGCCGGCTTGGCCGCCGCCGCGCCTGACTTCGGCAGCCTTAAGGCCTGGCGACTCCGGATTCCCGAATTTTCGCCCCCGGCCTGCGCCGTCAGCCTTTTTGCCGCCAACGAACCCGAGTCGACGGCCTTGTCCCTAGAGCGTCTGGCCCTGGCTTTCCCCGGGCTGCCCGAACGGCGAGTGGCCGTCCTGGCCTTTCGGGCCGACCGCGAAGACCGGACCCGGCAATGGCTGGAGGCCGCGGGCCGTGGCTTTTTCAAGGCTTTCGCCGGAATCATGGTCCTGGGCGACCACGCCCTCCCCATTGCCCGGCGGCTCCGCCGGCTCGCACCGGCGGGGACGGCTGTTTCGGCCTCGTCGGCATCCGATCCGGCTCGCATCATGGCCGCGGCTGTGGGCTTGGCCGGTGGGGATGCCTGCCTCATCGGCATGGGCAACATTGTCGGCATCGGAACGGCCTTGATCGATTTCTGGGCCGCGAACGGGGAGCCGGTCTGATGGCCGCCTCGATCCTCCTCGGCTTGGCCGTCGCTCTGCTTTGGACGGAAATCACGGGTGTCTTGCCGGGCGGTCTTATCGTCCCCGCTTATCTGGCCTTGTATGCCAACCAGCCCTGGCGGATCGCGGCCACGCTGGCCGCGGCCTTTTTAGCGTTCGGGGCTTATCGCCTCCTGTCCCGATGGTTTTTGCTGTTCGGCCGCCGCAGGTTCGTCTTCATGCTCTTTATCGGCGGGCTGATCGGGCAGGCCTGGCTCCTGCTCTGGCCGCGGCTCTTCTCGGGTCCGGTTGATCTCCGGGTCATCGGCTGGGTCATCCCCGGCTTGCTGGCCAACAATCTCGTCCGCCAGAAGCCGGGACCGACCCTGGCCTCCCTGGCGGGGGCAACGGCGCTCACGGTCGCTCTGGCGAGCCTGCTCTTCTGAAATGGCCAAGCGCGATTCAAACCGAAACCTGAGCTTTCCGCTCGCTTGGCTGGGAATCCTGGGAGGGCTGTTCATCGTCCTGCGGACGCTGCTGCCCGTCGCGCCGCCGCGGCCCGCCGCCGAAGAGGATGCCGGCGACGCGGTCCGGTTGATGACCCGGGCCCTGGATGCCTTGCGCGAAGCCCGAGCCGCTGCCGGGCTCGCAATCGACGAGCGGACCGATCTCAACCTCACCGGCCTTATCGGGCGGGAGGCGTCGCCCACTACAACCTCGCTTGGTCATCTCGAGGCCAAGCGGACGGCAGCCAATCCGGCCTTGGCCGGGGCCGTTGTCCGAATGCTCCACGAGGCCGGAGTCGGCCGGGGCGATGCCATTGCCGTAGGCGCCTCGAGCTCATTCCCCGGGCTGGTCGTCGCGACCCTTTGCGCGGCTCAGGCCATGGGTGCGCGGGCCTTGCCCATCGTTTCACTGGGGGCGTCGAATTGGGGGGCCAACGATCCCCGCTGGACGGGCCTCGACATTGTCGAGAGCCTGAACAAGTCGGGTGTGCTCGATGTCCCGATCATAGCCGCCTCGATCGGGGGCGAGGGGGACATGGGCCTGGACATGGCGCCGGAGGGGAGGGCGCTCCTGCGGCGCCGTATCGAAGAGTGGGGAGGGGAATTCCTGGCAGCCGGGGATTTGACGGCGGAGGTGGCGGTTAGGATTCGCTTGTTCGAATCCTGGGCCGCGGGCGCGCCGATCAAGGCGTTCGTCAACGTGGGCGGAAGTTGGGTGGACATGGGGACCGATTCCGAGGTGTTGAAGCTGAGGCCCGGGTTCAACCCGGCCGCGGATGTGAGCATCCCGCCCGTCGCCAGGCGCGGCCTCATTCAGGCCTGGGCGGCGAAGGGGGTCCCCGTCGTTCACCTGCTCTTTGTCAGAGGTTTGTGCGAGAGGTATGGGATCCCCTGGGATCCGATGCCGTTCGCTTCGCCCGCTTCTGCGGAAGCATCCGGCGGCGGGAGGACTTCCCGCCTGAAAGCCGCGCTGGCTGGTTTCTTTGTCGTCGTTTCGGTCGCCGGGCTCATTTGGATCGGCCGCCGCCGCCGGATCGGCTGATTAACGAATACGAGAATCCGGTCCCAAATCCCGTTCAATTAAGCCGCTCCGTAAATTGTTATCATCGTTAAATCATTTATTAACAGTAATATAAAAAATATACATTGACAGACGAGCTCATGCCGCCTATATTTACTTTGTAAAACAAAGTACTTTGAATAAATAGGAGCGAACATGGACGAACAGCAAGCCCGGGACGACATCAAGCTTATCCGCGATATGCTGGAACGGACCCGGCGGTCGACGGCCGATTCCGGGATGAACTTTATCTTTTGGGGCGTCTGGATCATCCTGGCCCTCGTCGGCAACTATGCCCTTGTCTTCACTCATCTCTACAAATGGATCTGGGTGAATTGGGCCTTCTTCGGTTTTTCCGGCTGGGTGGTGACGATCTGGTATTCGATCCGGAACGGCCGCCGGGAGCGCGTCCTGACTTTCGCCCAGGAAGCCGCGGCCTATTTCTCATTCGCCTGCGGCATCGGCTTTGCCCTGGCCGCGTTCGCACTGCCCCTCCTCGGTGTTTACGGCTATGGCGTCATCCCCATCGTCGTTTCCCTCGTTTCCGGCGTGTTCCTTTTCGGCCTGGGCGGGATCTTCCGGGCCAAGTTCATGCTGGCGGCCGGCGCGGCGTGGTGGGTGGGATCCATGGGCCTGGCGTTTGTTCCCCCCGATTGGCGGGGTTTGAGCATGGTTCCCCTCCTCGTCATCGGCTATCTCGTCCCAGGCTTGGTCTTCCGGGCCAGATTCCGCAGCGACAAGAAACAGGCCTGACGGCATGACTCCCGATAAGCTCGCCCCGCTCGATCCCGTCATCCACGCGCAGCTCCGCCTGGCCGTGATGTCGATCCTCGTCTCGGCCGTCGAGGCGGATTTCAACGAGCTGAAGGCGGCGACGGGGGCGACCGACGGCAACCTCAGCACCCACCTGGCCAAGCTGGAAGAGGCTGGATATATCCGGGTAAAGAAATTTTTCCGGGGCCGCAAGCCCGCGACGGTCTGCTCCTTGACGGAAGCCGGGCGCGAAGCCTTGGCTCGATACGTGACCGCTTTGGAATCCTATCTGCCCAAGCCCCGGACCTGAGCGCGGAGCGCCGCGTTCGGATGCCGGGGCGAAAATCGCCACCAGGAGGACGAAAACATGATTAAGCTGAGTTCGCTGATTTACCGCTTGCGGGCCGGACGCCGTCCGCCCGCCGTCACGGCCGCCGCGGCCGGGGTGCTGGCGGCCGTGGCCGTCTGGCTCCTTTTTCCATATCCGGGCTTCGGCGCGGTCGGGCAAGCTCCGTTCCCCGCCTCGCTCCAGAAAGCCTACGCCGAGCTGCAGGCGGGCTTGGACGCTTGGGACCCGGTCAAGCTCTCTCAAGCCAGGGATTCGTTCCTGGCCGTCCTGATCGAGCGCAAGGAGCCGGCCGCCCTTCTGGCGATATCGGTCGGGCTGGCGGATATGCGCTTGGCCTCCTATCACCTGTCCCGATCGGCTTCCGCCGACGCGGAGCGCTTCGTCAGCGAAGGGGAGTCCTATCTTGATCGGGCCATGAAGGCCGATCCGAAATCGGGAGAGGCCGCCGCCCTGTATGGATTCCTGCTCGGCCTCGACTTGGCCCTTCACCCCGACCAAGCCATGACTTTGGGCCTGGAGAGCTTCGCGGCTCTGAGCAAAGGCGTTTCCCTCGAGCCGGCGAATCCGCGCGTTCACCTTCTCAACGGCCAGTATCTGATGTACGTGCCGGAGGCGTACGGAGGCGGAGCCGCGGCCGCCATTGTTTTGCTCGAAAAGGCCGCCGGGCTTTTCGAAAAAGAGTCGTCCGGCGATCCCCTGCATCCCGTCTGGGGCAAGGACCAAGCCTATACTTATCTCGGCCTCGCCTATGCCAAAACCGATCCGGCCAAGGCCAAGGCCTGTTTCGAGAAGGCCCTGGCCGTCAACCCGGCCTCCGGCCAGGCCAAGTCCGAGCTGGCCAAGCTCGGTAAAAGGCCCTGACATGGTCCGAACCCGGCGCTTTCTTCTTGGCCTGCTTCTGGCCTTGGCTTCCCTTGTCGTCGTCCCCGGGCTGTCTGCGCGGGCCTCGGCGTGTGAGGACAAGCCCGAGGCTTCGGGGCAGGCCAAGGCCGTCGTCGAAGGCCGGGTCCTGGACCGGGAGTCGAAAGATCCTCTTCCGGCCTATGTCATGATCGCCGGCGGCGGGGGCGTATCGGCGGGATCGGACGGGCGGTTCCGCCTGACCGTCGCGGCTGTCCCGGAGGCAGGAGTCCGGCTTGTCGTCTACCTTTTGGGGTACCAGAAAAAGGAAATTCTCGCCAAGCCCGGCTCGCCGGTCATGGTGGAGCTCGATCTGGAGCCGCTCCCGGCCAAGGAAGTGACCGTATCGGCCGACAGCATCGTGTCCGACGGAACGAGCCCGCGGACCGTATCGTTAGGCAAGATGGACGTCTATCGGGTCCCCGGGGCTGCGGCTGATCCGCTCTATGCCAGCCATGTCCTCCCCGGGGTCAACTCTCTGCCGGACTCCTCCGGGCTGCTCATCCGCGGCGGCGCTCCGCGCGAGGTCGGCTATTACTTCGACGGCATCGAGATCAGCCATCCCTTCCTCAGCGAATCGCTCCATGAGAGCTATTTCAGCGTCTTCGACAATCAGATCATCGACGGCTTCAGCGTCTCCA
Organism: Candidatus Aminicenantes bacterium; assembly: GCA_026393855.1. NCBI lineage: Bacteria > Candidatus Aminicenantota > Candidatus Aminicenantota bacterium. The sequence continues at coordinate 17,196 of JAPKZJ010000007.1, read as the reverse complement.
CGAGCGGTGTTCACCCCCGCTACGGCGACCTCTTGTCCGGGGTCATGGCCCTGACCGCCAAGGACGCGGCGCCGCGAACCGAGCTGAACCTGGGGCTTTCGGTTCTGGGGCTGACCAGCTATTTGGGCGTTCCCGTCGGCGAGGGCGGCGGATTTATCGGCAGCTATAACAGAGGCTGGTCCGACGTCATGACCTGGCTTAACGGCCGGGAGGGGCAGGCCTTCCGCACCGCCCAGGGCTTCGGCAAGCTCATCCTGCCCCTGGGCGCTTCCCACAAGCTTCGGATTTACGGCTTTCGCGATGACTACCGCTTCACCCAGGGCGACGCCTTCAACGCCTCCTCCGAAAACGCCATGGCCGGGCTGACCTGGACGGCGGCTTGGGGGAGCAAAATCACGACCCGGGCGGTGGCCGCCTGGACGGACTACCGCTCGATATATGACGAGCTCGGAGGCTTCCGGGCCGAGAGCGGCGATCGGGCCTTTCAACTGCGCGCCGACGCCTCCTGGGACCTGGAGCGCCACTATCTCGAGTTCGGCGGCGATGTCGTCCGACGCCGGGTCCGGCAGGGACTTCCGACCATTCCCGATGCCGACTGGACGATGGACGGGACGCGGACCGGCTTTTTCGTCAACGACCGCTTCCGGGTCGCGCCGAAGATCTTTATCACGGCGGGTGCCCGCTTGGCCCATTTGGACGCGAACGGTTCGCGGACGGCGGTCGATCCCCGTTTTTCCCTGGCTTACCTCGCCGCCAAGTCCGACACGATCCGCCTCTCCGCCGGACAGTACCATCAGTTCGGCGATTTCGCCTCTTTGGCCCGGACGCCGGGCCTGGCCCCTCCTTCGGCCATCCACGCCGCCCTGAGCTTCGACCGGGTCCGGGAGACCCTCGAGGTCCGGGCCACGGTTTACGATAAGGAATACCGGGGCCTGTTTCTGTCCGGTCCGGCGGGGGAGACGACCAACGGCGGGCGCGGCTATGCCCGCGGGGCGGAGCTGTTTTTCAAGTCCAAGGGTTCGGCTTGGGACTTCATCGCCGTCTATAATTATCTTTCTTCGCGCCGCCTGGAAGGCGGGGTAGGGGAATTGGCTCCCTCGCCCTACGAAATCCGCCACGCGGGGACGCTGATTGTATCCCGAAAATTCAAAGGCGGTTCGCTCTCGGCCAGGATATCGGCCGCTTCCGGCCGGCCCGTGACTCCGCTTCTGGGGCGGGAATGGGATGCGGCGGAGGCGGCTTACGATCCGGTCTGGGGGGCCCCGATGAGCGCCCGCTATCCCGGGTACTCCCGGATCGACCTCAGTGGCAGCCAAATGGTGACGATCGGGAAAACGGCGGCTATTTTTTACTATGGGCTGACCAACGTCCTCGACACCGCCAATATCTCGAGCTACGATTACGGTGCCGACTACGCCGAGCGCAAGGACCAGCGGTCCATCTTCGGCCGGACGATATTCCTCGGCGTCTATATTCTCTTGTAAAAAAAATCATCGGCCGATTCTAGGGAGACTAGAGCGGTTCGGGGTGTGCCGTTGGGGGTAACGGTATCATGCTGCGTGAACGGTCTCTTCTACAGCCGTGATTGTGGTGAGGGAACAACGCAGCAAGATCGGCCGACGGCGAAATCGCGAGGGCAAAGATTTTTATTCCGAAGGCGCACAACACTCTTATTCTCATTGATATCACCACCCCTACCCCGCCTTCGAAGGCGGGGATTGGATAGCGCCTTCGGCTGCATGTGCCGAGGGCTGTTTGAGCACGCGACTATTTAACGTAATCGAAACGGAGTGGGAGGTCTCCAAGACCGGGAGATCTCGAATGCGGAGTTCCGCCCTCGCGGGGACGGTCGGGGCGACGTCCCTCCGAGGACTGCGAAGCGCTGGAGGCGCCGAGGAGAGCTGTGGGAAAAGGCGAGTAGAGCCCGAAGCCGCCCTCGCGAGGACTGTTGAAACAACTGTCCTGGCGAGAACTATCAAAGCGTTGCCGGGCCGATACCCCGAACCGCCTCCCCGGAATCGGGCGATGAACCTTTTATGAGGCCGAGGCTCAGCCGAGCCGGCGGGCTTCCATGTAGAAACGCTTCTCCCAGGCCTCGCCCATCGAAAAAGTCTTGCGGGGCGTGACGCCGTCCAGGATGACGGTTTTGAACAGGTCCTCCTTGCGCATCGCCGGGAGGAGGAAGCCCCAGTTTCCGGGCTTGCCGCCCAGGGCGATCGCGGCCTCCGCTCCGTGGACGTAGTCGATCTCGCGGGCGCCGCCGGTCTTGAGGAACTCGTCCAGGAAGCCCTGCAGCGAGCCGACGGCGAGGTTGGAGCCGGACGTGGCGATCTCGAGCAGGCCGAATCCGGATTGGGTCGCGATCCCGATCTTGTGGGGCCGGCCCGACTGCTCATCGATCGTTTCCCGCATGACATGTTCGCAGCACATCGGAGCGTATTCGGCCGCGCCGCCGTAGAAGGCTATGGCTTCGGTCAACAGATCGCGGCCGGGAGCGATGTCGAACACCACCCGGTGGATGGGCTCGAAAACCAGAGCGGGGTCGTGCAGGTTGACCAGCTCGACCATGGCGTATCGCAGGGGTGAAGCCATGACCGCGGACTTGTCGGCCGCCTTTTCCTTGGTCGTTTCCCAGATCGTTTTGGCTGTGGCCAGGGAGTGGTTGCCGTCGCCCATGGCATAGAGGATCACCGGGGTGCCCGTCGGCAGGCCGTACTTGACGGCGAACGTCGCGGGGTCGGCCAGGGCGGCCAGGGCCTTGACGATCCCCGATTCGACCGCCGGGTTGCCGACCCGGTATCCGACCAAATGCCCCGAGCCCAGCATCAGCTCGAAATCGTAGAGCCGCGGCAGCTTGGCTTTGGCCGCTGTAAGCGGGCCGATGACCGCGTCGGCGGGGTCGTCGATAAGGACCATGATGTGGGGCGTCTCGAGGGCCGCCCCGTCGCGGATCCGGACCCGGGGTGGGATCCGGTCGAGGATGGTGCCCTCGGTGGCCCGGATCAGGGTCGTCGAGCTCTTGCGGTAGTCATAGGCTTCCAGGTCGAGGCAGACCACCAGCCCGCGCCGGGTGTGGCCGCCGGTCGTCCGCTCCACGTAGACCATGCCTTCGCGGGGCTGAAACAGGCCTTCGCTCAAATAGCGGGCCATCGTCTCCCGGATGCGGGCGATGCGGGCGCTCTTCTCGGCCTCCGCCTCGTGCAGGAAGACTTCGGGATAGATCAGGTTGAGGGCCGAGGGGGCGTTGCCGACCGTCGATGCCGCCTTGGCCCAATAATCGGGCTCGGACGTGTATTGGTCGCAGGCGATGACGGCCCACTTGGCCAGGTCGGTGCCTTCCCGGGGCAGTAGGGTATCCGGAATGCCCAGGGCGATCGAATTATAAGTGCGCATAGAGGCTCCTCGCGAGGACGTATGGAGGGAAATTATAGCCTAAAAGAGACGATCTTTTTACAATCGTTTTGCGCTTGGGTGACAATCGGGAGGCCGGCTCCGCGTATGTTGAATACGACGGAGGTCAAACACCATGAACAAGACGAACACCAAGGTCACCAAGGGCATGGGTCGGCGGGCCGCGTTGGCTCTCCTGGTCCTGGGCGGGTTTCTTCTCGCGGCGGGGGCGGCTCCGGCGGCCGACAAGAACGGCCCGATTCCGTCCCTGGTCAGGGTCCTCGAGGTGGGCCGCCCCGTGACCCACCAGGGGCTGACGATCGTCCCGGTCTACCGGACGGACGCGCCCCGGCCCAAGGACTGGGTGATGTTCGACGAGGCGGTCAAGAACGGCTGGATCGAAGTGGGCGAGCTCGACGGCGGGCGCGTGCCGCAGGTCCGGATCTCGAACCTGTCCAAGCGCACGATCTACCTGATGGGCGGCGAGATCCTGACCGGGGCCCGACAGGACCGCATCCTGGCCTCGGACCTTCTGCTCGGCCCGGGCACCCGCAATCTCGTGGTCCCCGTCTTCTGCGTCGAGCACGGCCGCTGGACGGCCGTCTCGCCCGGTTTCACGACCAAGAACAACATCGGGACGTACGACCTGCGGGCCAAGGCCATGGCCAAGGGCGAGGCTGCCCAGACCGAGATCTGGGACCGGGTGGCCGAACAGAATGCCCGGGTCGGGGCGGCTTCCCCCACCGGCGCCTACCAGGACGCCTACGAGTCCGCCGGGGCCAAGAAGCAAATCGCTGAGATCGAGGACCGGATGACCGCGATCCCGCGGCTGATGAAGGACACGGTCGGGGTCGTGATCGGACTGGGCGGGCGGATCGTCAGCGCGGATCTCTTCGCCGACCCGGCCCTCTTCCAAAAGCAATGGCCGAAGATCCTGCGGTCGTCCGCCCTGGCCGCCCTGGGCCGCCGGGGCGAAGGGTCGCTGAAGCCGGAAGCGGCGGCCGACTTCCTGAAAGCCCTGCTCGACAAGGACTATCAGATCAAGAAGGGCCTCGACCTGGGCTTCGAGCATTCCTTCCTGGACAAGGACGTCAACGTCCAGGCGCTGGTCGTCGACCAGGCGGTGGCCCATCTGGCCGCCTTCGCTCAAGAGGATGACCGGACGAAGGTGACCGGGACCGACGGCCCCGAGCAGAGAATCCGGGTGATCCGGGATGGGCGATGAGGCTATAATACGCGGAGAGGGACATGAGGCTTTCCAGGCATCTGCGGCTCGTCTTTGTCGTCGCCGTCCTCGTCCCCTGCGCCGTCCTGGCCGTTCTCTCGGTCCGCTCTCTCGGCCGGGAAGAGGCGTTCCTGGAAAAGCGGCTGGCTCAGAGCCTGGATGCGGAGCTGACCTATGCCGTGGCCTTGGTCCGCGAGAACCTGGGACGGATCGAGGAATTGCTCTCCGCCTCCGCCCCCGCCGATCCCGGGAGCGATCCCCGGGCCGCCTTCGCGGCCTGGAAGAAGGCGGCCCCCCTGGTCGGCGTGCCGTTTCTACTGGATTCCGATTTCCGCATCCTTTGGCCGACGCGCACCGCTTATCTCGATGCCGCGGATTTGTCCTTCCTCAATTGGAACCGCGAGTTCATCAGCGACGCGGCCGCGATCCCGTTCTATCAGAACGCGGCTCTTCTCTACCGGGACCAGGTCACCGGGGGAGGAGGCGATCAGGGGACGGCGGAAAAATTGATGGCCGCGAATCCGGGGGAGGTTAAAGGCGAGAGCAAGAAGGATGCCGCGCAACGGGCCGAAGCGCCGGTGATGATGCAAATGAAAGTCGGGGCTGCCGCTCCTGCCGCGACGGCCGAAAAAGACGCCGGCGACAAACTCGCGGCCAAGTCCAAGATCGAGGATGTCCGGGCCGAACAGCAGGCCTTGTCCGAGTTCGAGCAGAGCGACGCCGCCCGCAAGCGGGTTTACGACGAAGCTGCCCGCATGGGTCAGAAGGCGGAAACCCGCAACGTCCGGCCGGCCGGGGGGGCGCCCGCGCCGTCCCCCGCTTCCGCGGCGCCGCGCACCGAATCCATCTATATTTCCGAACCGCGCCGCTTCAGCGAGATCACGGCGGGCCGGGAGGCCGGTCTCATCCCGCGGTTCATCGAGGAGAAGCTCGGCTGGCTGTTCTGGAAGCGCCTGCCCTCGGGCCGGATCGTCGGCTGCCGGCTGGACGACGGCTCGGCCAAGGCCGCGCTCCTGGCGCGCCTGCCCGACGTCTATTCGCCGGCCCGCATCCTGACCTTTCTGGACGAGAACGGGCGTCCGCTGGTCACCCCGGCCGGGCAGGAGGGGCGCGACTGGCGCCGGCCCGTAGCGGCCCGTGAGGTGAGCGAGATTCTCCCCCGCTGGGAGGCGGCCGCCTACGCCACGGACCCCGGGGCTTTGGCCTCGCGGGCTCGGGCGACCCGCTACCTGACCATCCTGATCATCCTGGCCATGTTTGTCGTCATCCTTTCGGGTGGGACGGTCGTCCTGGCGACCGTGCGGAGCGAAATGGCCCTGGCCCGGCAGAAGACGACCTTCGTGACCAATGTCTCGCACGAGCTCAAGACGCCACTGACCTCGATCCGGATGTTCTCGGAAATGCTCAAGGACGGCCGTCAGCCCGACCCCGATAAACAGAAGAAATACCTCGGCCTGATGGCCTCGGAGACGGAGCGGCTGACCCGGCTGATCAACAACGTCCTGGACTTCTCGCGCATGGAGAAGGGGCGGCGGGCTTATGCCCGGAAGCGGTTCGACCTCGGCGCCCTGGTCGAGGCGCTGGTCGAGAGCGAGCGGACTCGGCTGGAGCCGGCCGGATTCTCGGTCGTCTTTCATGATGGGGCGGAGTCGTCGGTCGTCGAGGCCGACGAGGAGGCCGTCAAGCAGGCCGTCCTTAATCTTCTGTCGAACGCCGAGAAGTACTCGGCCGGCGTGAAGAGCATCGAGGTCGAAGTCGGACGGGAGGGGGGGACGGTCTGCGTCGACGTCAAGGACCGGGGCATCGGCGTCCCGCCGGCCGAGCGGGAGAAGATCTTTCGCGAGTTCTACCGCGTCGACACGACCCTGACCGCGCCCGTACGCGGCTCGGGCCTGGGGCTGACCATCGCCCGCCGCATCCTGCGGGACCTCGGCGGCGACGTCTCGTTCGCCGCCCGGGAGGGGGGAGGCAGCGTATTCCGCATTTCGCTCCCGGAGGCGGGCCGGCCATGAACAAACCGAGGATCCTCGTCGTCGAGGACGACGCTTCCATCCTGACCGGCCTGGTCGACCTCCTGGAGGGGGAAGACTTCGCGGTCGATTCCGCCACGAACGGCCCCGCCGCCCTTGCCGCCTACCGGTCCGGAAAACCGGCCTTGATCCTACTCGACATCATGATCCCGGAGAAAAGCGGCCTGGACGTCTGCCGGGAAATCCGCCGCGGCGACGCCCTGACCCCGATCCTGATGCTGACGGCCAAGGGGCAGGAGGTGGACAAGGTGGTCGGGCTGGAGCTGGGGGCGGACGACTACATCGTCAAGCCGTTCGGGGTGGCCGAGCTCGTGGCCCGGGTCCGGGCGGCGCTGCGCCGGGCCGCTTCCCGCGAGGCCGCGGCGGGCGAAACGCCCGACGGATCCCCCTTGACCTTCGGTGACGTTTCCGTCGATCCCAAAACCTTCACCGGCACGAAGGCCGGCCGCGGCTTCGCCGTGACGGCCCGCGAGATCGAGCTGCTGCGCTTCTTCCTCCGCCACGACGGCGAGGTGGTGGAGCGCTTCACCCTGCTGGACGAGATCTGGGGCGTCCGCTATGAAGGGACGACTCGCACCCTGGACCAGCACATTGCCAAGCTGCGGCAGAAGATCGAGGACGATCCGGCCGAGCCCCGTCACATCCAGACGGTTTATGGGGTCGGATATCGATTCCGATCTTGACAGGCTCGGCGGCGCGGCTATTCGTAGCGGATGCGTGAAGCCTCGACTCCCTTGGGATCTTTAAGGAATGCCCCCGTCCCCTTGGCGATGACCTCGGCGTACTTCGGCACGTCCTTGAGCAGGACCGCCCGGTCGGGGTGGTCCTGCGACCAGAGGTCGAGGAGGGTCAGGATGGTGGACGTGTGACGGCCCACCCGGACGTCGATCGGCCAGCCTTTCGCGTCGATCTTCTCGAACAGCAGGCCGTGCTTGCCGGCCTTGACGACGAACTCGTCCTGTCCGGTGAGCAGGAGCTTGGCGTCGGTCCGGCCGCGGGTGGCATCGAGAAAGGGCTCGGGCGATTCGAGAAGCAGCGAAACGGCGTCCGTGGCGTCTCCGATCTCGCGGTGAGACAGCCCGCGCAGGGCCTTGGGCGAGTATTCCACCCCGATTTTGAACTCGTCCCCCGAGATGACCATCGAGGCCATGGCCGCCAGGTCCGCCCCTTTTTGATGGGCGACGATGGTGCTGATGACAGGATATTGCAATTCGGCCTCATGCAGGTCGATAACAACGTCGATCTTCTCCCGCTTGATCATCTCGATGAAGGCGTAGCAGGTCTTCTCGATCAGCGTGCCGTCGGGCCGCCCCGGCCAGGCCCGGTTGAGGTTGCGGACGTCCATGTAGGCCAGATTCTGCTTGGAGGGATAGTGGATATAGACTTCGGGATCGGGCCACTGGTCGAGTGGGTTGGCCCAGCGGTCGCCGACCCGGAAGGCCTGGCCGCCCCAAGAGGTCGGGATGGTATAGCTGGCCGGGTAGGCGCCGCCCGGGCGGGTCACGGTCGTGCCGCTGCGGTTGGCGGAAGCGACGACGAACAGCCGGCCCTGGTCCACGACCCCGTTCTCGGCCAGAATCCAGGCGGCCAGCCGGGCCGAGGGCTCTTCGGGGTGCGAACCGCCCAGGATGAGGACGCCGCCGCCGGGCTTGCTGCCTCCCAGGACGTAGATCTGGCAGTCGTTGACCGAGCCCTTGAGGGCCGGGAAATATTCGGACAGCGTTTTGACTTCGGTGACGCCGGGGCCGAGGACGAGCGGCTCCCGAAGATGCCGGATGCGGTAGAAGCCGAGCCCGGCGAAGACGGCCAGGACAGTACCCAAGGACAGAATCAGAATTTTACGCGGCATGACGGACCTCATTTGAGTCGGAAAAGCCGGAGCAGGAAGGGGATGAGGACGATGACGTACAGAGCCTCCTCCTGCCATTTCTTGGTCTTGAAAATGTTCCAGATCATCAGCCCGGCCGCAAAGGCGACTAGAATGTAGTAGAGGATCGTGACGATCATCTCGGCGCTCCTTAAAATACCGTCAAAAAGGCCAGCTTCCGGCTGAACAGGACCATCAGCGTCCCGACGAGGACGATCAGCCCGGCCGGCACCAGGCAGTAGCGCAGGAATTTGCCGTACGATTCCTTGAGGCCCACCGTTTCGACGGTCAGGCGGCCGATGATGGCCGTGGGCGGGATGGCGTCGCCGAGCGGCCAGATGATGCTCATTCCGGCCAGGGCGATAACCGGGTTCATGTTCAGGGTGTTGAAGAGCAGGACGAGCGGGACGCCCAGGACCGGCGCCGCGCCCCACATCAGGACGGCCTCGGAGAGGGGCAGGGTGACGAACAGCGTCAGGATGACGACGACGAGCGGCAGGGTGACGACCGTGATCGAGATCAGGCCCCGGACTCCCGTCAGGGTCATAATCTGGACCAGGATGCCGGCGCAGGTCAGGGTGCCGATGAGCGGCAGGAGCTGATGGACGGTCCGGCGAGCGATCTCCAAGACGGCCAGCCGACGGGGCGAAAGGGCTATCGTGACCACGGCCGCGGCGGCGAAGATCATCGGCAGGCCGAGGATGGGTAGGGCGAAGGGCCAGACCCGGCCGGCCACGACCAGGGCGAAAAAGACCAGGAATGGCGCCGCGATCTTGAACCAGCTCATGCCCGCGGGCGCCTCGGGCAGCTCCCGCAAGGCCAGCTCCAGGTCGGCCGGCTTGGCCTTCCAGCCCAGGATGAAGATGGTCGCCAAGGCCAGAAGGACGCAAGGGACGAGCAGCGGCAGGAAGAAGCCGACATAGGGCATGTTGACGCCCGCCGCCGTCAGCATGGCCCATAGGCTGACGGGGGGAGCGGCGGCGCTGAGGCCGGCGATGATGAAGACGATGGCCGCCGCTTTGGCCTTGGGCAGGCCCATGTAGCCGAGGATGGTGGCGACCATGCCGCCGACGATGAGGACCGTGACGCTGCCCGCCCCGGTCAGGGCGCCGGGGATGAGCAGCAGGATGGCCAGCATGACGAACAGCACCGCTTTGTGGCGGTGGAAGCGCTGCAGGATGCGGCGAACGACGAAGGCGACGCCGCCGGACTCCTTGAGCAGGTTCATGAACAGCGTGGCGGTGATGAAGATCAGGCAGATGTCGAGGTAGGTGAAAGCCCCCTCGACGATGTGGCGGGCGGGGACGCCGTGGCCGCCGACCAGCGCGCCGACCAGGGCGGCGGCGAACATCGAAAGCTCGGTCGTGAGCTTCAGGGCTTTGGCGACGGCGTAGGCGGCCACCATCGCCGCCAGGATGATCGAGGCCGAGGCGGTCATGCTCATCGGCAGGGGCTCCTCTTCGTGGAATCCGCGAGACCCTTACTTTAAAGGAAACCGCCGCCTCTTTGCAATCAGGGGAGGGGTCAGGTCTTAACTTTTAACGCTTTTGGCGAGGCCTGGCACCACGGGGTCAGGCCGGGTCAAATCTGTTAAAAGTTAAGACCTGACCCCTCCTTCCTATGTTAAGATGAGGCCGTGGGATTCCTGATGGAGGGCCCCCCGGGCCCTGAAACAATCCTCGACGGCCGCGCCGTCCTCTATTTCGGCGGCACGGGGTACTTCGGCCTGCACGGCCATCCCGAGGTCATCCGGGCCGGGATCGACGCCTTTCGATGGGGCACGCACGGCGCCACCACCCGGGCCGGCTTCGGCAACAACCCCGTCCTGCTCGATCTCGAGCGGAAGATCGCCGGATTTTTCGGGACGGAAGACGCGGTAGCGTATCCGTCCGGCTATATGAGCGGCCTGTTTCTTGCCCGGACGGCCGAAGACTCCTGGGATGCCGCCTTTGTCGACGAAGACGCCCATTTCAGCCTCAAGGATGGGATCGCCGCCGCCGGCAAGCCCGTCGTTTTTTACCGCCATCGGGATCCCGACGACCTCGAGGCTAAGATAGCGGCCCGTCCGTCGGTCGAGGGCCGCTTCCTGGCGCTGACCGACGGCGTCTTTCCCGCGCTCGGCGAGCTGGCCCCCCTTCCCGCCCTCCTTGGCGTCGTCGAGCGCCACGGCGGCCGATTGGCCGTCGACGACTCCCATGGCGTCGGCGTGCTCGGCCCGTGCGGTCGCGGCACGCTCGATCACTTCGGCTTCGCGCCCGGCGGATCGATCCTCATGGCCGGGACTTTAAGCAAGGCCTTCGGCGGCCATGGCGGCTTCCTGCCGCTTCCCGCCGGCCTGGCCGATCGCGTCCGGGCCGAGGTCGGCGCATACGCCGGGTCAACTCCGACTCCGACTCCGATCGCCGCCGCTTCGGCCAAGGGCATCGAGCTCCTGTCCGCTCACCCGGAATGGCGGGACTCCCTGCGCTCAAATGCTCATCGGCTTAAGACGGGCCTGCGGGCGCTCGGTTTGCCGGTCGACGATTCGCCCGTGCCGATCGCCGCCTGGCCGCTTGCCCCCGCGACCGAGATGAAAAGAGTTCAGGCCGCCCTACTCGAGCGCGGCATCGCGCTGGCGCTCCTGGCTTATGCCGGCGCTCCCGCCGGCGGCATCCTGCGAGCCACGGTCTTCTCCAGCCACACCTCGGCCCATATCGACCGGCTTCTCGGCGCGCTCAAACGGGTCTTGTGACCGATCCGGGCTCCGCGCGGGGCCGATCGTATCGATAAGGAGGGAACATGGAAACCGTCCGCCGCTGGATCCTTTTGGCCGCCGTCAGCGCCGGCCTGATCATGGCCTTATTCGTTTCCCTCAAGCCCTTTCTGACGATCGAGCCTGTCGATATGGCCGCCGCCCAGAAGGACGAATCGCGATTGACCGAGCGCGGCCAATACCTGGCCAGCCTCCCGCTCGATCAATATATCGCCGAAATCACCAGCAGCCAGCATGTCGATGTGGCGGGCCCGGCCTGGGAGACGCTTCTCGCGGATGCCCGCCGGGCTTCGCTCGACACCCCTCTGCCTCCCGCCTGGAAGGATCACATCAGCCGCTCGGAGTATGACCAGGCCTATTATCCGCGCCAGATTCATTTTGCGGCCGACGATCCTGTCTGGGCCGGGTTGGACCTCGGCTTGACGCGCAACGGCCAGCAGACCTATCTGGTCCTGAAGACCGCGGCCGGCGCTTCCTACTTCAGCCTGACCTACCATGCCTTCACGGACGACGATTTTTCCTTCGGCTCGGGGTTGAGCCATTCCCCCACGCCGCCCGCCGCGATCTTTCGTCCCCTCCGCCGCTTCGCCCTCTGGCCCGTTCTCGCCGGTCTGGCCGTCTATATTCTCCTGCCATGGCCGCGCCGCCGCAAAAGCGCTCTCCAGTATCAGCGTTGGAGGATCATCCTCGGCGATTTCGCCTCCTTTCTGCTGTTCGTTCCCTTCTTCGTCCTGCCCATGTTCGTCCTGGGCGGGGCGATCCAAGGCTTGACCAGGGGCTGGGTCCTGGCCGCCGTGATGTGGCCGCTGGCGTTCGCCGGGGTCTGGCTCCTGTTCCGCAACGGGCGGATGGCGGAATACTGCCTGTCTTGGAACGAGAAAGGGCTGACCCTGCGGACGGGCCGCCGGGATCGCGATATTTCCTTCGCCGGGATCAAGTTCTATCAGCCGCTCGTTCTCAAGCCTCCCAAGTGGCTGATCATCGCCTCCTGGCTGGGGGCCTTGGCCGGCCGCGGCTCGGCCCGTTTGGGATCGGCAGGCCGGGCCCTGATCCTGGGCGGCAGCGCCTACGGCGGCTTGGGCTTGGGTCTCGGGGGCGGGTCGAGCGTCTTTGTCTGGATTACGGATGCGCTGGGGGGCGACACCACCGGCGGCGCCGGGCGCCTGCTCAAGGCCCTGGACAAGGCAGGAGTGGCTCGACGGGACGAAGCCCGATCGTTCACCGGCATCACCGCACCCGAAGGCGAAGACGCGTCCGGCAAGCGTCTGCGTCCTAAGAGCGACCGCATCTTGGCCGTCCTCCTTCTGACTCCCTTTATCTTCATCATCCTAGCCCTGGTTTTCTTGGCCGGAAGCGGCCGGTCCGGCCGGGGGGCGGCCGATCCTTTGCCGGCGGCCGGGGCGAAGAAAGCCGAGCCCGTCGTCTTTGCCGCGGCCGACGGCGAGACCTCCTTCGCCTGGAGCGCCGTTCTCGACCAGGGCAACATCACCGTCGCCAGGTCGGCGATCCCCGTCTCCGGTGGGGGGTTCCTGGTTGGCGGACATTGCGATGCGGGCGGCGCAAACGTCGACGCGTACCTGGCCCGTCTGGACGGCGAGGGGCGCCTGTTATGGCAGGGCCGTTTCGGCGGCGAGCCATGGGACTACCTCATAGCCCTGGCCGAGGCGCCCGACGGAGGATTTTTCGCGGCGGGAGAGACCAGGCCCGAGACCTCTTTCGAAGGATCGGCCCGCGTCTATCTCGTTAAAACCGATGCCTCCGGCAAGGCCGTGTGGGAAAAGACGCTGGGCGCCGAAGGCGTCATCCATTCCGTTTTCGGCGTTCGTGCGGCCGGAGGGAGCGAATGCGAAGTCCTCGGGACCGCCGGCGGGAAGCTGTTCGTCTGGACGATCGACAGTGCGGGCGCCGTCGTCAAGACCGCGGATATTGATCCGGGGGAGGAGAAGGAATTGACTATCGGCTGCGCCGTCTGGACGGCCGGGGGCGGTGTGGCGGCGACCGGGGAGATCCTGACCCCCGGGGCCGGATATAAGGATCTCTGGCTGGCGCGCTTTGACGGCTCCGGCCGAAGAATCTGGGCCCGAGCCTTCGGTGGGAAGAAGGAGGAGAGCGGATCCTGCCTGGCCGCGACGGCCGACGGCGGCTTGATCGCCGCTGGACTGACGCAATCGAGCGGGGCAGGCGGATCGGATGCCTTCCTGGTCCGGGTCGACTCCGGCGGCGAGCCGGTCTGGGAGAAGGCTTTCGGGACCGCGGCCGAAGAATCGTTCGTCCATGTCGCGGCTGCATCGGACGGCGGCTTTCTGGCGGTTGGAACCGCCAAGCCGACGGAGGGGGCCGGGGCGCGCGCGTATGTTGTTCGCTTGAACGCGGACGGAAGTCTCGTCCGGACGCTCGCGTTGGGGACCGGTGCGGAGTTTCAGGGAGTCTGGGGCATGCCCGCCGCGGACGGCGACATCGTTCTGGCCGATGCGACCGCCGGGGCCTTCTTCCAGACGAAGGCGGGGCTGGTTAAAATTCGGAAGTAAGACGGCTCCGCTTCAAACCTGCGGCAGCTTGTCCAGGAAAGCCGGGTCGATCGTGGCCCCAAGGCCGGGGCCTTCCGGCAGCGTCACGCGGCCGCGGGCGAACGACATCCCCCCCTCGACGGGATCGATGCGGTGCGAGCTGTGGCCGTCCAGGTCGGCCCATAGGATGTTGTTGTGGGCCGCGACGACGTGGGCGGCGGCCGTCAGAGCCAGCCGCGATTCGAGCATGCAGCCGACCATGCAGGGCATGTTGGCGGCCTCGGCGGCGTGGGCCATCTTGCGCATGGCCGCGAGGCTCCCCGCCTTCATCAGCTTGATGTTGATCGCATCGCAGGCCTCGGCCTTGATCAGCCGGGCGACGTCGGCCGGGCCATAGGCGGCCTCGTCGGCCATGATCGGGATGGGGCTCGCCCGCCGAACGTCGCGCAGGCCGTCGATGTCCGATGCCAGGACCGGCTGTTCGCAGAACAGGATGTCGAAGCGCTCCATCTTTTTCAGCGTGTCCCTGGCCGTCGCGGGCGACCAGCCTTGGTTGGCGTCGATCTGGAGGCGGATGCCGCCGCCGACCGCGTCCCGGATGGACCGCAGCCGCTCGAGGTCGATCTCACGGCCCTGGCCGACCTTGATCTTGATCATGGTGAAGCCCGCCGCGACGAACTTCACCGCCCGGGCCGCCATGGCCTCCGGCGAATCGAGGTCGGCCGTGATGTCCGTCTCGAACTCGGTCTTGGCCCCGCCCCAGAGCCTATAGAGCGGTAGGCCGGCGGCCTGGCCCAGGATGTCGTGGCAGGCCGTGTCGAAGGCGGCCGTGAGACTCGGGTTCGAGTGAACGATCGCGCCGCAATCCTTGAGCAGGCTTTCGATCTCGAGGGGGTTGCGGCCCAGCACGATCTCCCGGACGGCCTTGGCCGCGGCGATGTTCGTGGCTTGCGTTTCGCCCGTGATCGGGGGGAACGGGCAGGCTTCGCCGAGGCCCGTCAGCCCGGCGTCCGTGCGGAGACGGATGAGGACGTCGTTGGCGGCTTCCATCGTTCCGATGGCGATGCGGAACGGCTGCTCCAGGGGAAGGTCGTAGACGAAGATGTCCACGCCGATGACGCGGATCTTGGCGGCGTCGGCCGGGGTGAATGGCATGGCGGCTCCTTGAGAGCCTAAAGTATCCGCCGCCGCGGCCGATGTCAATTCCCAGACACATACCGAATTCACGCTTTCCGTACGCACGAGGAAGAAAGAGATGGAATTCGGCATGTGTCTGGGAATCAAAACGCAGGCGAATCTTAGAGAAATTGCTTCCTGTTCAATTAAAAAATATCATTGCCATGTCGACGTCCTTGCCCGAGTTGGTCGTGACGATCGCCAGCTTCAGGCTGGGGGCCATTGACACGGCCGTCGGTAATCTCTTCGGCAGCAACCTTATCAATATGGCGATTCTTGCCATCGACGACCTTTTCTTCTTCAGATCGCCTTTGCTTTCCGCTGTCGATAAGCAGCATTTAATCGCGGTCATGTCTGCGGTCGCAATGACGGGCTTAGCCGTAGCGGGGCTTATCTACCGATCCCCGAGGAAGCGCTTTCGATTATCCTGGGATACATGCGGCATTTTCTTCATCTTTATCATCAATATCGTATTGCTTTACTTTCTACGCTGACGGCATCAGAAGCGTCTGCGGCAGGGATAGTGCGACGGTCCTTGGCTCGATCTGAGGTTTAAGAGTCGAATAGCTGCCCTCAGCTAGTCTTCGAACCCGGCACCCGCTATCAGCCGGCGTCGCGTGGAATTGAACACGATTGAGCTGGACTTACCGGGCGCGCGGATTCGAATGAATAAGTCCGATGTTCGAGCAAGGTCCCATCCAGGCAGCTGAAAATGATCATCTAGTCCGCATCGGGGATGACGGGAAGACGGTCAGTTCGGCTTTTCTTCGCCTCGGTTCTCTGAGGCAGGCGCATTAACATCCCCGCCCTTGAAACGAATTCATTTATCCGACATGTTATTTCACGACCGGGCCTTAAGCCTCGGACTTTCCGATATAAGATGCAAAGGCTAGGCAGCCCGCCGGCGAGCCGTTATAGTCATTGTTTCTGGGCAATGAACTTTGCGAGAGCATAGAGTGCGCTAGTGATGATCAACACAAAGAATGAATAGCGTCGCCAGTGCTTGATTGTGGCCGGTTGCTGATTCATCGTTTCGCCATCCAAATACCGGATATCCAAGAAGCGGGCCACGATAAGCAAAAGGGCAAAGACAAACAACAGTATGTCGGCAACGACTGGTCCTTTGCGCATGGCTACGTACACGGCACAATAGACCAGGCTGACCCCGCCAAATATCCAGGTGAGGCGCACAAATCCAGAAAGACACCCGGAACCTGAATCGGAGTCTTGGGAAAGTTGAGGATTGGGCACGGTCATTTGAGCCTCCATATCGGCGTTCTTCTCGAACGCTATCACCGAGGCTATGCAACTGGCGTAGCCCCGTACGATATGGATGGCGGCCCGACCACCCAAGGAAATATACCTGCGCAACGCCCTATTGCGTGGCGCACCCAAGGAGAATTATACGCATTCTAGGGAAACAGATCAAGGACTAGATTGTCCTAGCAATGTCGATCCCGTTCTAGGCCCTAATCTCGCTTGCGCTTCCGCTCACAGAGAGCGCCGATCGCGTGGACGTTTCGGCCAACGCATGTCGCGATCTGCTCCTGTGTGCTAAAGAATCGTAAAAGCATAACAATAATAAGGCAATAAAGCCCCGCGCCCATGCGGCATGTTATTGATATCATATCAGATTAGAGCAGATGAACGGCCGCCGCAGGGCCCATCGCCACAGTTGAAATGACCCAGGCGGACGCGTATGATTTACGTGGCCGGATCAACTCTGCGGGATTTCCCATTAACGCTTTGAGGCGTATCGTCCGCGCCGATATCGAAGAAGATAATGGAACGAAGTCGGATCATATCCACTTTCTTCGGTGCCGGGGAATTTCCGATCGTTCCGGGCACCTTCGCCAGCCTGCTGGCCATCCCGATTCATGTCTTCGGACTTGCCCACCTGACCCTCCCCTTTCGGGCCGGAGTTATTGCCGGAATTTTCCTAGTCGGCACGGAATGATGGTCGCCTCAGTTCATAGAGACGAACTCCGCACATATGTCTAAGCCCTTTCAGGATACAGGGTTCGCCGTCGCCCGCCAACCGATCGTCGGCAATAAGGGATCCTGCTTCATAATACGATCAACCATCTTGAACTAAGTATTCAATTATTATCACGGCTGTCCGGTTAAAAGTCCAACAAAACAAACTGGTTAGGGTCTTTGGCTTTAGAAACTTGATCATCCGAAAACGTAAGCAGTTGATTCAATGGGACTTTCTCGAATACGGTCACGCTCAAAATCTGCAAAAAATT
>JAPKZJ010000006.1 GCA_026393855.1 Candidatus Aminicenantes bacterium | reverse complement strand
CGAGCCCGGCGAAGAAATCGAGCGGGAAAAGCTCGTAGGCATAATCGCCCTGGCCGGTCGCACCGGTCCCCTCATGACCGTCGAAGTCCATTTGGCTCAAGCCGGTCTCGTTGAACCGGCGGGCCAGGGTGCGGCAGATCTCCCGCTGCATCTCGAAATTCGGAAAGAACACTTTGTACGGATGGTCCAGGAGCTTCCCGACCTCGGCCCCGCGCTTATGCGCCGCCGCTTGGGTTCCGAAAGCCCCGCGCTGACAGTCGAGCAGCCGCCAGGGCGCCGCGATCGACACCGCCCGATAGCGGATGAGCTCGTCCCCGATGACGACGGTATGGAGCCAGTTGGCTTTCTCGTTATTAAAGCATTCGGGCGAAGCGACAGGGATCCCGGTTTCCGCGGCCCCGATGTCGGCCGTCAACACACTCGTCCCGGTCCTGGCCAGCCGGGGGTCTGGGATCGGCGTCACGTAGGGATCGTTGGTCTGAATGAAGGTCGTCAGGGTGTGGGCGCCGAGCCGGAGGCCCAGGGCCTTGGCCTTTTCGGCGCAAGCCCGCAAGCCCGCCGCACCGCCGGGGAAGGACTTGCGGCTGATCTCGAAATGCCCCCAGCTCTCGAACGGCTCCATGTGATACAGGGACATGAAGCCGCCCCGCTTGGTGTAGCCTAACAGCTCGTCGATCGTCGCTTCGCTGTAGTCGACAATGAGATAGGAGCGCCCCCGCTCGGGCGAAACCTTGGCCCAGACTCCGTCGATGAGCGGATGCGGAAGCCCCTCGGCGAGCTCGATCTCGCCCAGGTGGGCCAGGATGGCGGGCTCGGGACAGCCGAACAGGGCGATTTTCGACCCGACCACGGTCTCCCCGGGTATCGGCGGGATCGGCATCCGCGGAAACTGGCCCAGCCAGACGTCGGCCGTTCGGGGCAGCGAGCGATTCAAGCTGTAGGCCTGGAGCACACTCCCCCACGGCCGCAGCTCGGCCGCCCGGCCGCGCGACATGTCGAAGCCCTCCTCGTTGTCGGGAAAGCTCCCGATGGTCTTGGGGTTGAGGGCCTGGATGCCTAGGCCGTACGTCCCGTCCCTGACGACGCCCACGATCTCGCCGACGGTCTTGGAGATGGACGTGGGGAAGGGCCCCCAAAGGCAAAGCCTGATCTTGTCCGCCGGCTCGGCCCGGACGACTTCAAAGGTGAGGTGGGTCGGTTTCGAGGCGAGGCGGACATCGACTTCCGCCCCAAATCCTTTATACGCCAGCCGAAGGAGGCCCGGCCCGACTTCGACAGCGGACGTCGGCGCTTCGATGCGGTCCCCCACCTTGATCGAAAGCAGAGGCGCCGGCTGGCCGGAGGCCAGGAGCTCCCGCCCGTGGACGAGATCGTAGATACTCGTCACGGCGCCGCGAGCATCGATTTGGAGGCGGAGCTCGTTCGTGGTCAGGGTGAGGGGGGATTGGGGTCCGGCGACCAACATGGCGAGGCCGGCCCAGGCGGCGTAACGGAGGATGGTTCGGGTCATGGCGGCCCCATCTTAGAAACCGCCGCCCGGGATGTCAACCGGCCCGTCCGGCTCGCTCAGCTCGAACCCAGCGCTGAGCCCAACGCGGGCTCCTTCATGAGAAGACACTTTAAAGAAATCGAGGCCCGAATTGAGAGTGCCGCCCGTTCCCGCCGTCTCTTTATAGGGGAAGCCATGAATCGGGAAAAGGCCGTCAGGTTGACAAAACACGCCGAAGGCTACAGCCGGACTCGCGGATTTCTGTTCGAGGAAGTCAGAGCGGCAATTCGCCAAGGCGAGTGGCGTCCCACCGAGCAGGGCCGTTGGGAGACGGAGATCGAATCTGTATACAACAGCGACTGGAACGGACGGCGTTTCAAAACAAAGAAAGTCCGGCCCATCTTCGTCGAAGAGCCTGGGGAGATCGTTGTCATCACCGTCTATGTGTATTATTATTAGCGAGGAATCGCCATGAAGATTCAATACGATGCTGAAGCGGACGCACTCCATATCGTCTTCCTCGATGCGACCGTAACCACAAAACACTTGGGGGAGGGAATCGCCGCGGATTTCGATCAATCCGGACGATTGGCCGGTCTCGAAGTCCTGGACGTGACGAGGCGCCTGGGCGGGCGGGATTCTCTGCGTCGAGTCTCCGTGGAAGGCTTGGGCTCAGCCGTCACGGCTGTTCGAGAGAAAGCTCCAGAGCCGTATTCCAAAACAGATCGCCGCGTCATTCGGGCCCCATCCAAGCCGAAGCGCTGAAGCCCGGTTCGTCGCGTGCCGAATCCCTATATTAATGGTATAATTTGGCTTCTTCGCCCATGAAAAGGAGTCTATTATGGCAACCCGATCCTCCCTCCGTCTCGCCGCCGCATCCGGCCTAGCCCTGATCCTGGTCCTGGCCCTCGTCGCTCCGGCCCTGGCCCAGGCCCAGCAGCGCTCGCCCGAATACAACGAAGTCCTGGCCGCCAGCCGGATCGTCGACGCCGCGGCCCGGTTGAAAGAGTTCGAGCGCCTCAAAGCCGCCTATCCCGCCGCCCAGATGAAGGAGACGATCGACGCGTTCATTCAAAACGCCCGCGTCGAGCTGGCCCCCTCGCTGGACGCGGTGATCGCGCTGCAGAAGGATTTTCTCGGCCAAGGCCAGGGGCCGCGCCGCGCGACCAGCTATCTGCAAGCCGCCTCCCAGCTCCTGGAGCACCCCAAGGCCGCTTCCTTCGACAAAGCCAAGGTCCTGGACACCGTCTCCAAGTACCGCGACGCCGGGGCCCGGACGGCCAAGGAGCCCGAGACGCTCGCCGCCATCCCGGGCGAGGACCAACGCATGGCCTTCGCGGCCTTCTTCGGCAACGCCTTCCAGATCATCGTGGCCAAGGCCCAGATCTTCGCCGGCAACGCCCCCTCGGCCCTGATTACTATGGAAGCCTACAAAGGCGCCGGCGGCGCCTTGGACGCCGATTATTACAGCATTCTGGGCGACGCCCAGGCCCAGCTGGGCAAGAACAAGGAGGCGTACGACGCTTTCCTGCAGGCCGCCGTGGACAACGCCAAGGGCGCCGCGGCCAAGGCCCTGGCACTCTATAAAAAGATCAACGGCAAGGAAGAAGGCTTTCTGATCGAGCTGGAGAAGAAGAGCAAGCAGCTGCCATACGCGCCCGACGCCTTCGAGCCGCCGGCTGGCTGGAAGGGCAAGACGGTCCTGGCCGAGATCTTCACCGGCTCGGAGTGCCCGCCCTGTGTGGCAGCCGACCTCGGCTTCGACGGCCTGATCGAAGCCTATCCCGCCAAATACCTGGCCATCCTCGAGTACCATCTGCCGATCCCCGCCCCCGACCCGATGATGAATCCGGCCACCAAGAAGCGGGCGGAAGTCTACGCCGCCACCAGCACCCCCACGGTCGTCATCGACGGCGACAACAAGATGATCGGCGGCGGCAGCCGGAGCATGGCCGGCGGCAAGTTCAAGCAGTATAAGGCCGCCATCGACGCCAAGCTGGCCGAGGCGCCCGCGGCCGAGCTGAAAATCACGGCCGCCAAGGCCGGCGACATGGTCAACGTCGCTTTTAGCGCGGACGTCGTGGTCCCCGGCGCCGACTACATCGTGGTGCTGGTCCAGAAAGAGGAGAACTACAAGGGCAGCAACGGCCTGCAGTTCCACAAGCTGGTCGTCCGCGACCTGCTGACGGTCAACCCGGCCGGTCCCAAGACCGCGACCTTCAACCTGGCGGCTTCGGAGAAGGCGACGGACGCCTATCTGACGGACTTCGAGAAGACCTATACGCGGATCCCGAACTTCAAGTTCGCCGAGCGGCACGCCGTCATCGCCCGTCAGGGCCTGAAGGTCGTCTTCTTCGCCCAGGACCGGACGACGAAGAAGGTGCTGAACGCCGCGGTGGCGGACGTCAAATAGAGGCCGTCACTCGGCATCCTTGACGCAGCGGAAGCCTACGGTCGAGCTGCGGTCGAGGCCGGGCGCCACGAGAAGAAGAATCTGAACGCGGTCCACGGGCAGCGGGCCGCTCTTGACGTACCAGACGCTCTTCTCGGGCGCATAATGGCTCCCGCCGCGGATGATCCCGTACGCGTACACTCCGTCGTCGTAGACGTCGCCGAGCACCTGCCAGACGTTGCCGACCATGTCCAGGACGCCGTAGGGGCTGGCCCCGCGCGGGAAGGCGTCCACCGGGGTAGTCCGGTTGAGCTTGTCGTTACACCGGCCAGGCTCCATCTTCGCCCCCCAGGGATAAGCCCGGCCGTCGGTCCCCTGGGCAGCATACTGCCACTCGGCTTCGGTCGGCAGGCGCTTGCCCGCCCAGCGTGCGTAGGCCCGGGCATCCTCAAGCGAGACCCAGACGACGGGGTGGTTTTCAAGGCCGGCGGGGATCTTCCCGCCCGACCAATGCTTCAGGAAGTTGGACGCGTCCTTGGGCGCGTATTTCGCCGCCGCCAGGAAGGCCGCGAACTGGGCGTTGGTCACGGGCGTGCGGTCCATGAATAAGCGCGGCATCGCCAAGGTCCGCGGCTTCTGGGTGTCCGGATAGGGAATGATCGGGTTGGCGTCGTCGGGGTTGCCCGCGGTCTTGAAGACGAACGTCCCGGCCGGGATCTCGACCATGCCGGGCGGCGCGATCTTGGCGGCCGCGGTCCGCTCGGCGCCGGAGACGAGCCGGGGCAGGGCCAGGGCCAGGCGAACGACCCGTTCGTCCAGGATCTCGCCCCGCCCGTCGAACAGCTGGACAACGAACTTCTCCTCCTGGAATCCGAAATAGTCGTGCAGGGCGATCGTCCGCCGCTCCGTCCCGAACCTAGCCGGCTCTTCGGCATAGGAGGGACTTCCGGCCGAGACGGCGATGCGGCTTCCCGCGGGCGCGCCGGGCGCTTCGAACGTCACGATCTCGCCGTCCGCGGAGACCTTGAGGATCTCCGGCAAAACGGCCAGGCATTCCGCGTTCCCCTCAAGGCGCGTTCCGAGCCGGGAGGCGGCGAAGGCTTCAATGTCTACGGGCGCGTAGAAGCGCCCGCTGCGCTCAACGGCCGCGAGCTCTTCGTGATTCCACAGGCTGACCAAATGGGAGCCGGCAGGAACGTCGACATCGACGAGCGGCCCCTTGTATCCCTCGGGACGCAGGCTGAAGACGGTGAAGACGGTCTTCCCTCCGTCCCGCCAGCGATTGGCCCAGATGCCGTCCTCCAGAGTGGGGACGAGCGGCTGCCAGGCGGGGTCGACGAAGGCCGTCGCGTTCTCGCGCAGCAGCTTGGTCGTCCGGCCTAGATAGCGCAGCTCCTCCTCGACCCAATCGGGCCGGCCCGGCCGCATGGTGTTGATCTCCGAGCCGTAACCGTTGAAGAAGGCCACCGCCGATTCGCGATGGAGCGGCCCTTCGGCCAATTGCAGGACGCGGAAGATGGCGAAGTCGGGCTTGATGAACTTGTTCAGATTGAGGGGCGGAGGCATATAGAGGGCGTCATGGACGCGGCCGGAGACGATGCCCGGCATATCCTTGGGCACCGCCATCCCCTCACTGTACATGATGATTCCGGGTTTGACCCGGTCGGCCGCAGCCTGGAACTCGCGGCTCGACTCGCCGCGCGTGTCGAGAACGACCCCGTCGGCGTCGAGCGTCTTCAGCATGGCCTCCATGCCGGCGATATGATCCTCGTGCCTCGTGCTTTCGTCCCAGGGGTTGTAGGAGATGAAGTATTTCTTGCCCAGCGTGTGGGCCAAGTCGACCTGCCGCCGCAGCTCGGCCAGGCCGCCGGGCAGGTCGCGGTACATATCCCACTGGTTTCTCTCGTCCAGACCCAGGCGCGGCCAGGTCGGCCAGATGGTGTAGATGTCGATCGGGCCGAGGAGCTTGTCCCAGGCGGTTAGGGTCGCGTCATAAGCATAGCGCTGTGTCGAGCGGTCGAAATAGACGTGATCCCAGGCGAACTGCAGGACCATGAGATAGGCGCGGCGGACCCAGCCCAGGTCGGCCCGCCGGAAGAGAGCGTTATCAAAAGATGGCAGATCGTAAAGGAAGCGCTCCCGGAACATGATCTCCAGGCCGCGGCGCCAGCCGCCGCGATGGGCCTCGAAGTGCAGGGCGTACTCGACCGAGCCGCCGGGCTCGAGGATCACGGCCCAGCGGGTGCGCTCGGCCTTGTCGGTCTTGACCCGCCGGGCGATGGCGGTCAAGGCCGTCCCTCCCCCCGCGTCGGCCGTGCAATACCCGAGGTGCCAGGCGTTATCGGGCAGGACCGCACCGATCGGCTTCAGGCCCGGGCGAAAGAGCTGCGTCCGGCTGAGCGTATGCGGCGGCTCGTTGGGCAGGCCGGCCGTGATATAGGTCCGGTCGCCGCCCTCGCCCAGCGGAACGAGATTCTCCAGCTTGAGCTTGGCCTTGGTATCGTTGCGGAAGACGACCGCGAGCTTGGCCCCGGGCCGGAATGAAGCCTCGGCGGCGACCGTCATCGTCAGCCCGGGCGGGAGCGCGGAGGCCGACTGGAGGCGCCCGTCGATAAGAACCGAGAAGAGCGGGAAGGGCGCGGACAGGGCGATCTCCGAGCCGTCCGAGAGGATCAGCCCCGCGACAGCCGATGCCGCGCCTTTGGTCCCGATCATCTTGAGCGATCGGAGCGATTCACGGGCGGCCTGCCCGCCGGGAGAATACGAACCCCCGGTCCCGATCCCGCCGCCTAGCCCCTGGCCCGCGATCCCGCCAAGGAGGACCGCCCCGATGACACCAAGCCCAAGAAACGTACGAGCGCGCATGGAGGCATTGTTCCATAAAGAACGTCCCGGCCGCAAACCAGGGAAATGCATTCCCTCTTAAACTTCGGCCGGCGCTCTTTTCCGTCGGGACACCGGGGTTTGTTGACACCGCCTTCCGCCCGAATCTATACTTGCGGCATAGTCAAGAGGGATATTTTTACGTCTTCGGCAGCCGAACTTCGGGAGGCGTCCCAAATGAAATCCATCCGAACGGACTCCATGCTCGCCCGTGTCCTGCTTCTTCTTTTCGTCCTCCTCATTTCGGCCCCCCCTGCGACGATAGGCCAGGGATCTCCCGCCTTCTCCCTCAGGGTCGAAGAGGATTCGACCGAGGCGGACGAGGCCGGGTTTGCCCTGATCATCACGAAGCTGATCTTTTCCTTCGACAGGAACATCTCCCGTTCGGATATCGGGAGCCTCTCCCTCAAGGTCAACGGGATCGACATTTCGAAGCTGGCGGCTCCCTCCGCTGCTTGGACATCCCTGGATCGGAGAACTCTATGCCTGTCCTTGACGGCGAAGTCCGGCATGCCCGAAAGCAGCGCGGATGACAAGGGCATTTCCCGGTTCGACGCGACCCTGAAACTGAAAGGCTCTCCGACCGTATGGGAAGCCGGCGCGGCTTACGATTATCTCGAGCACAAGGAAGTGCCGGCGTCGCCCAAACCGGCGGAAAAAGCGCGGCCGGGCGCGGCGAGGCCGAAGACGGGAGATATTGTGGCGGGACCCTGGCTTCCGGACACGCCGGACGATGCGGGGCTCTGGAACAAGAAGGATACTCCCTGGCGCAAAGGCGACATTCTGGTTTCCGGCCCCTCCCAGCCGGCCAATCTCGACGCCGTCAGTGCCGAAGCTGTGGATTACAGCAAGCTTAGCCCGGAAAAATACCGGTTCGCCGTGGCGACCGTGATGGAGTCGATGCACCTCATCTACGGCGACATGTCCCCGGTCGAGGAGCAGCGCTTCCAGGCCAAGTGGGCGCCGGTAATGGATTTTCCCACACCGGCGGCCGTCAAGTACTTCAACGCCCTCGGCCCGCTTCTCACCCAGTTTATCGACGCGCGATCCGCCATCGTCAGCCTGGGTCTCCAGTTCGACGAGGCCTGGTCGCAGGCCGGAGTGGCGGCCGGATTCCAGGACGAGGACGCCGTCGCCGAGGCCGTCGCCGAGGCCCAGCGCCTTCAGAGCCTGATGGCAGGCCAGAAAGCACGGATGGCGGAGGTCACCGACCGAATCAAGGCGCTGGGCGACCCGCCGAATCCCTTCGCCGCGCGGCACCGAGCCCGCAAAGCCCTGGATCAAGCTCTCGAGAGCCTGCCCAAGCCAAAGCCGGCGGATGGCCCGGGCTCCTACACCCTGGTCGCCGTGCGGGCCAACGTCCATCCCAAGCCGCCCCGGATGCACGACGCCGACGGCGAGATGGAGCCGACCAAGGTCGAATACGCGGGCTCGACGATCATTAAACGGACGACCTATCGAGACATCGGCGACGACTACAAGTTCGGGACAATGGGCCAGGCGGGCTTCAAGATTTCCTGGAATCCGCCCCCGCCGAAGATCCGCGCCGACGAGCGGCTGGAAATCAAGACCCGGATGGAAGTCCTCGAAGGCAAGTGCTACCCGGACAAGAACCCCCGTTGGGGGCACCTGTCGTTCCCCACCCTGGACATTTATCACATCTTTCTGAAGGCCAATCAGGCCAACAGGCTTGAAGAGATCCTGAAGAGCGAAGACAGCATCAACGGCTTGGGCATTTGGAAATCCGAAATGTGGCCCATCGGGGGAACGATGAGCCTCCTTAACGACAGGGACGCGGGATTCCGCGTCTGCGATCCCGGCACCTGGAAGCCGTTCCTGCGCGACTATGAGCATCAGACTCAGAAGCTGACGACCGACATCTCCTGGCCGGAGATCGGTTATATCGTCCTGTCCGTCTCCGTCCACGACTCGCAATTCCTGGGGCGCGTTCACTATGTCTACCAGCTCGACCCGGACGGGACGCTCGAACCCGCGGCCCAGCCGGAAGCCCCCGCAATCGACGGAAGACAGCCGGAATCCAGAACGCCGCCCGCGGACGCCGAACGGGCCTGGAAAGAAGAAGCCGTCACCGGCCATGCCGCCGTCATCGCGTCCCTTGAAGGCATGGTGGAGAAATGGCGCGCGGAGCTTGCAAGGGAAAAGGTTCCGGAAAGGGCCAAAAGCCTGAATCAAAACATTTTCCAAGCGGTCACGAACATCCAGCAGGAGCAAGACGCCGTCGCCACCCTGCAGACCGGCGAGCTCGTGCGGACGCGTTCGGCGTTCGACGAGGTCAGCCGCCTCAAGCTGATCGAGTCGTGCGAGACGGATGTCCGGAAAGCCCGCATCTGGCCGCGGGCTGAAGCCTCGGTCGACAAGCTGATCGACCTGCTGGAGCCGGCCGAAAGGCCGTCGATGCGCGCCTGGGTGGATCGGCAGCTCGACGCAAAAGCCAAGGCGTCCTGGGATACGGACAAGCTCAAAGCGGTGACACAGGCGGTCCTGCACAAGGTCCAGGGCCGCGCCCTGGCCGACGAGGCCGCAGCCGAGGAACAGATCAATCGCTATGAAGAGATCAAGTGGGGGGCGGGGATCGGCATGATGGTGGTCGCGCCCTTCGCCACGGCCCAGGCCGTCGTCGGAGGAGGCTCGTGGATCGCGACCCAGGCGCCGTCGCTCATCGCCGCGGGCTTCGGCGTCGGCACGGGATACATCGAAGGCGGCGCGTCCGAAGCCGTCGTCACGGGTCTGCGCTTCTACTCCGGCATCGTGGACACAGCCTTGAGCTTCACCGAGGGGTTCTCCAAACCCGAGGGCGGCGGATTCGCCGGCGGGATGAAGAACGCCATGATGTCCCTTCTGCTCCGGAAAGGCACCGAGCTGGCCGCCGGCAGGATCATCCAGAACCGGGTCACGGCAGGCGGCGCTCCGGCCCGCAAGCTCACCTGGAAGGAAGTCCTCGAGGACGCGGAGTTCCTCCAGGCCAAGAAGGACGGCGAGTCCCTGGTCGAGAATTACCGGCGCACGAACGACGCCTTCGAGAGCCTTGTCTCGAAAACGAAGCCCGCGGCCATGGGCCGGAACGAGTACCTCAAGGCCAACGCCGACCGCCTGGCCCAGACGGTCGAAGGCCGGGCTCTGACCGAAGCCATGGCCCAGGTCGAGAGCAGCTATACGGCCAAGATGGCGATCAACGCCAAGAAGATCCCGGAGAAGCTCAAGCAGGACTACAACCAAAGCCTGGAATCCTTCCTGGAGAAGCCGACCATCGCCAAGACCAAGCAGCTGATGAAAGAGATGGGCTGGAACGACTTCGAGATGAGTCAGATCCGTCACTCGGCCAACACCAAGAAGGTGGGCCGCGATCATGACCTGGCCGTCAAAGAGGAAGGTTGGCGCCCCGAAAAAGGCGGCGAGCCCAGAACTCTTCAGGAATTCCAGCGCGACCTGGAATCCGCGCTCCACAAAGCCTACCGGGAGACGTCCGGCAAACGAAGCTCCAAGATGGCCGACTGGAAGGGAACGACCAGTGTAGACGCCGAAGCCTACATGGACAAGGCCGTCCTGAACATCACCCGGCTGCGCGAACAGGGCATCAACCCCCTGCCCGGCCTGAACAAAGACCTGGCGATCCAGACGGCCGGGGTCAACGTCTACAAAGTCGAGCTGGCCCTGGCCAAGGGGACCATGGAAGGCCGAGCGGAAGCTTGCCGAACCATGGCCAAGGAGATCGACACCAAGATCCTCCCCTTCACCCCGAAGGGCAGCCCCGCGGCCCGCTATTTTGAGAACCTGCAAGCCGCCCTTCAGCGGGGCGGGGAGAACCCGCGGCAGGGAATGATGGAGGTCTACGGGATCACGGGCCGGAGATTGAACGAGCTCGCTTACGTCCTCCGTGACCGCCTGGCTCACGTCATCCAGACGGGAAACCGATGATCGGAGCCGCCCCGAAAAGCAGCCGGATCAGCGGACCGGCCAATCGGGTTCGGGCGGCAGGCCGAGCTTCTTCAAACGGGCCGCCCGGTCGGTCAAGATCTTGGTCATCTCGGCCTCGGCGTCCTTCTTCTGTTTTTGATAGTCATCCCAGGCTTTTTGGCCGACGACCTGTTCGGGCGTAGCTTTTTGGAGGTATTGCCGAAGCGCTTCATCCGCGGCCTTCTGCTCCGCCGCCGTGTTGTTGATATTTCCGGCCTTCAGCCTCAATTCCCGCTCTTTCGAGCTGTTATCGACCTTCGAGATGTGTTTAAGGATCTCTTCCTGTTCCCGGGCCGGGTTGGCTATTTGGTTCAGCTCCCAATACCGCTTCCGCTCTTGGTCGGCCGTCTGCTTCTCTTTGTCCATGGCCTTGACGATATCCCCGTCCTTCTGGCTCTTGTCCTTGGCCTTGACCCAACGGACTTGAAGGGACTGATCCAGCTTATCCACGGCACCGCCTAAATCCTTGTATTCCTTGCCCTGAAAGTGCTTGAGGCCGGCAAAGAGCTTCTGGCTCATGACCGGTTCGTAGAGGGTGTCGAACTGCTTGCGGATTTTTTCCTGGTTGTCGTAAGTCGCCTTGATGCTCTTGGCCCAGCCGGAAAGGCTGCTTTTCCATTTTTCGATGACGTGGGGGTATACGTCCTTCAGGCTGGTCCAGCGGGCTTGGATGGCCGCGATTTTGGGGTCCAGCTTCAGCTCGGCTCCATGGTTCTGGACGACCCGTTTGCGGATTTGTTCCAGGTCGGAGGCCACGTTGTCGACCAAGCTCTTGGCCTGCTTGACGTCCGAGCGGCTCTTCTCGATCGCCTCGACGCTCGCGACCGCATCGCCGGCAACGCCCTCGGCCGTTTCCAATATCTTTTCCGCCTCCGTCATCGTCTTCAGCCACTCCTCCTTCCGAATGGGGTGGAATTCGATGTCCTGCTGGAGGCAATAGATATCGTCGTTGGCCTTCCAACGCCAGCTCATGACCTCCCGGCCGGCGGATTGGACCTCGGCGGCGATGAACTCCTCGTTGTCTTTCCGCCACTCCTGCCAAGAGGCCGGGACCGGCTGGGATTTTTCCTGATAGATCATCTCGGCCTGGTCCACGGTGTTCGACCAGAGGGAACAGCGTTCATTAACCAGATCGTCCCAAGCCTTGGTCGTTTTGCTCGGCTCGCGGGAGGTCGAGGCCATGAGGGTCGTCATATCATTAAAGATCTGATCGAAGGTGTTCATGGCGTCCCGCCGCCAATCCATGACCGAGGGCTGGTCCGAGGTCTGGGATTTAGCGGCCGGTTTCGACGGCTTTTGGCCGGCCTGACCGGCCGGGAGGGCGAGGGCCAGGGCCAGAGCCGCCGCCGCGAGGGTTCGAGTATATTTCCGCATCTTCATGCTCCTGTTTTTCCCGGCCATCAGAAAGGCTGGGGGAAATTGGTTATATACCAGCGGCCCTTGCTGCCTCCGACCCGGCGCAGGAAATGCGGCTTGGGCGAGCCGTACTGGCGACCGCGCTCGTCGTAGGCTTTGGAGAACACCGTCGCCTCCTCGACCAGGTCCTCGGAGATCTTCTTGACGGTCTCCTTCTGTTCGGCCGACAGGAAGAAGTCCTCCAGCCGATTGGATTGGTCATACCCCTTGAGGGTCCGGATCTTGGCCTTGTCCACGGTGACGTGAACGTAAAAATTCGCGAATCGATGCTGGTGCCAATCCCAATGGTACATCAGCAGGCTCGAGGCCCGGGGCCCGGCTTGCTGGCGGGGGTCGATGCACTCCCGATAGAGGTCGAGGTTCTTCTCCTTGATGGCCGCGGCGAAAATCTCCACCACCCGCTCGGGTGTCGCGTTTGCCGGCACCTCGCGCACCGAGTAGAGCGGGGCCTTGATCCGCTCCAGGTTTTCCTCGCCGGCAAAGGCCCCTCCGGATTCAAGCCCGGGAGCGGCCAAGGCAAAGGTTACGCCCGGAACATAGATGGCCACGGGCTCGACGCACCAACCCCAGAAGGCGGACATCGTTTTTCTTTTCTCCGCCTGGGGAACCAGGAACCGGATCCCCGTGACGCGGGCGACCAGCGTCCACTTGCCGCCCTCCGGGACATCTTGATTGATCTGGCGCCGATATCGCCGCACGGCCTCATAAGGCCCGATCCAGGCGCGGTTGGCGAGCTCCACCCAGTAGTACCCCCGGGCGCCCGAGCCGACGAAAACGTATTGCTGACCGCCTTCGGTGAATTCGTTGGTCGGATATTCGAACTCGTCCAGGATGACGTAGCGGCCCTTGAGCGTCTCGACGGACACGTCCCGGACGGAGGGAGGCGGGAAAGGCTTGGCGATGACTCCCGGCGAGGCCAGAATGCCTTTCTTGAAGGCGGTCCATTGCTTCTCACCCTCTTGGGCGAAGAGGTCCTTGAACTTTTTCTCATTCTGCCGGAAGGTGAGCATGTCCGGCGTGATGTCGACGAAGTCGCCCTTGCTGCCCATGACCGCCGCCTGGGCCCGTTTGAACAAGGCGTCGGCCTTGGCATCGTTCGGGTATTTTTCCTTCAAGGCCCTGATCCGTTCCAGGGCTTGCGTTTCGTCATAGCCCATTTTAAACGGCTGGCCCTGCATGCGTTGGGCCTTGTCCTCGAGCTTTTTGAGATAAAACTCGGCCTTGCTGATGTCGTTTGCGGGCGCTTGTTGGAAGCCGGATCCGGAGGCAAGAGCGCCGGCCGCCGGGGCCGAAGTCCAGCCCGAAGCCGGGATGAGGGCCGCCATTAACACCAGAAGGCTTCCCAAACGCCGGGCCGCGACGCCGCGGGAGCAAGTAGACGGGCGAGAATTCATGCCGAACTCCTTGTTCATCGGATCAGGATTGATCCAATCGATCGATGCAACTCCGCCGGGCGCAGAAAGCCTGATCGCAATGGGGAGAAGTCGTCTTGAAGTATGTCCCCCCCTATCATGGCCTCCCGAACATGGCTTGAATATATCGCCGGCCGAATGAGGATGTCAATGACCGCACCGACTCGGCGCCGCACCCTCAACGAAGAACGAAGACCAGGACGACGACGGCGGCCAGGAGAATCCGGTAGACGACAAACGGCAGGAATCCGCGGCGGGCCAGCCATTTGAGGAGCCCCCCGATCACCAGGAACCCGACCGCGGCCGAGACGATGATGCCGGTCAGAAAGGGCGCGTCCACGGCTGAGGGGGAAAGATGGCGGAGCTTGAAGACGGCCGCGCCGGCGATCATCGGCGTCGAAAGAAGAAACGAGAAGCGGGCCGCCGCTTCCCTCGTCATCCCGGCGAAAAGTCCGGTGGCCATGGTGATGCCGGACCGGGATACGCCAGGGACTATCGCCAGAGCTTGGGCCAGGCCGACGGCCAGGCTGCGCCCCAGGGTCGGCTCGACGCTCGTGACCCGGCGCGCCGCCATCCGGTCGGCGATCAACAGGACAAAGCCCATCGCCGCCAGCATGGCCGCAATGACAAGCGGCCCGCGAAAGATCGTTTCCGCCTGCGATTCGAACAGGACGCCGGCAGCCGCTCCCGGAACGGAGGCCGCCGCCAGGAACCAGAATAGGCGCCCATCGGGGGTCGCCAGCCCTTTGGTCAGGCCGTTACGGATGAGCCGGAGCCAATCCTTCCAGAAGAAGGCGACCACGGCCAGCAGGGTTCCCACATGAAGGGCGATGTCGAAGGTCAGCCCCGGGTCGGGCCAGCCGAAAAACCACGGCGCCAGGGTCAGATGGGCCGAGCTCGAGATCGGCAGGAATTCGGTCAGGCCTTGAATAAGCCCCAGGACGGCGGCATGAATGATCGGCATGGCGGCGCTCCCTGTCTTTCCCTACTTCAGCTTGCCCAAAAGCAGGAGGACGATTATTCCGATGATGATCGCCAGCCCGATAAACAAAGCCGCTTTCCGGCGCCCGGCCATGAACTCGGCCGTCTGATCGAGGTCGATATAATAGCGATCATTGCCGGCCTCGACGAACACCCCTTTGTGAAGCAAGCCCCGAAAGATATGGTTGTTCCGGACGCGGAGCTCATCGAGCGGACGGGCCGAATGGGGATCGATCGCATCCGCTTTCTTGAACTTCCGGATATATTCGTTCTGCTTGATGAGGATGGTTTCGCCGCCCATAGCCGTCTCCGCCTACTTCAGCTTGAGCCCCAGCTCATTCAGTTGGCGCTCGTCCACGTCGGAGGGCGAGCCGGTCATCAGGTCCATGGCGCTGGTTGTCTTGGGGAAGGGGATGACCTCGCGGATGGACTCTTCGCCGGCCAGGAGCATCACCAGGCGGTCGAACCCGAAGGCGATGCCGCCGTGGGGAGGGGCGCCGTAGCTCAAGGCTTCGAGGAAATAGCCGAATTTGGATTCGGTCTCGGCATCGGAAAGCCCGAGGGCCTTGAAGATCCGGCGCTGGACGTCCATCTCATGGATACGGATGGACCCGCCTCCAACCTCGACCCCGTTCAGGATCAAGTCATAGGCCTTGGCCCGGACCCGACCCGGCTCGGTTTCCAGAAACGGGAGATCTTCGGGCGCCGGCGCGGTGAAGGGGTGGTGCATGGAGACGTGACGCTTCTCCTCCCCGCTCCATTCGAAGAGCGGGAAATCGGTGACCCAGGCGAAGGCCAGGGCGCCTTTCTTGAGGGATTCGTCGACCGGCCAAGTCCGCCGGATCTCGCCCAAGGCCTTGAGGGCGGTCTCGCGCTTGTCGGCCACGAGGAGGGCCAGGTCGGAGGCGCCGCCGCCGAGCTCGGCCCAGATCTTCTCATACTCGGCCTCGGCCAGCTTGAGCCCGGCCTTCCAGCCGTCCTGCCGCTTGATCCAGAACAGGCCTTTGGCGCCGAGCGACTTGGCCTTGTCACCCAGCTTGTCGAGCTGGCCGCGGGAGAGATTCCCGGCGCCGGGGACGAGCAAGCCCTTGAGCTCGCCGCCGGCCGCGAAGACGGCCTGCAGCATCTCGGAGCCGAGGCTTTTTCCGACGGCGGTCAGGTCCTTCATGGCCAGCGGGACGCGCAGGTCCGGTTTATCCGAGCCGTACTTCTCCATGGCCTCGGCATAAGTCAGCCGGGGGAAGGGACGGACTAGCGTCCGGCCGGCCAGGGCAAAGACGGCCTCCATCAGGCCCTCGTTGAGGGCATAGAACTCCTCGGGCTCAATGAAGCTCATCTCGATGTCAATCTGGGTGAACTCGGGCTGGCGGTCGGCCCGCAGGTCCTCGTCGCGGAAGCAGCGGACGATCTGGAAATAGCGGTCGAAGCCCGCGATCATCAGGGTCTGCTTGAACTGCTGGGGCGACTGGGGCAGGGCATAGAAGCGTCCCTTGTAGACCCGGCTGGGAACGAGGTAGTCGCGGGCGCCCTCGGGCGTCGGGTTGGCCAGGATGGGAGTTTCGATCTCAAGGAAACCGTGGCCGCTCATGTAGTTGCGGACGGCCAGGGCGGCGTCGTGGCGGAGCCGGATCTGCCGCTGCATCTTGGGCCGGCGCAAGTCGAGATAGCGGTACTTGAGCCGCAGCTCCTCGGAGGCCTGGGGCGGATCGGCGATGGCGAAGGGCGGGGTTTTGGACGCCGCAAAGAGCTTCAGCTCATGGGCCTCGAGCTCAACCTCGCCCGTCGGGATGTCCTTGTTGACGGCTTCGCGCCGGCGGACAAGGCCGCGGATGCCGATCACCGATTCGTTGCGGAGCTTTTTGGCTTCTTCCATCAGGCCGGGCCGGTCGGATCGAAAAACGATCTGGGCCAGGCCTTCGCGGTCGCGAACATCGACGAAGACGAGGTGGCCCATGTCGCGCGACTTGTGGACCCAGCCGCAGAGGACGACCTCGCGGCCTTGGTCGGAGGAGCGCAGGGCGCCGGCATAGTGGGTGCGCTTCCAGGCCGCGGCGGCCGGGGCTTGTTCGTTGCTCATAGAGGGCTCACTTATTAAGAGAAATTCGTCGCTATTTTAGCTTAATTCCCAAAGGCTGGAAAGACAGGGGTCAGGTCTTAAGATATTAGTTTCGGCCCCAATTGTTTACAGCCTCGGGGGAGAATCGGGGAAAACTTATAACTTAAGACCTGACCCCTCTCAGAAGCTCTTCGGGGGTGCCGGCGACCTGGGTTCCCGCAGCCATGTCCTTAAGCTGGAAAATGCCCTTGGCCGTCTCGTCCTCGCCGACGATCAGGACCCACGCGGCGCCGAGCTTGCCGGCCCGGCCGAACTGGTTCTTGAAGCTGCGGCCGCCGAACTCAATGATCGTCTCGACGCCGCCTCGCCGGAAGAAGCGGGCCAGCTCAATGGCTTTGGCCGTCGCCGCTTCCCCATGGTGGACGACGTAGAGAAACCGCCGCGGCTCAGGCTTGAGGGTCAGCATGGCGATCAGCCGCTCGACCCCCATGGCGAATCCGATGCCGCAGATGTCGGGGCCGCCGAAATCCTTCATCATGTCGTCGTAGCGGCCGCCGCCGAGGATGGCGTTCTGCTGGCCGCCGCTCGTGTTGACGACCTCGAACGTCGTCTTAGTGTAGTAATCAAGCCCGCGAACCAGGCTCTCGTCGTGACGATATGCGACTCCGTAGCGGTCGAGATGGGCCCGGAAGGCGGCAAAGTGGTCGCGGCACTCGGCGCAGAGGAACCCGGTGATCTTGGGAAACGCGCGGGCCTGCTCGCGGCAGCCTTCGATCTTGCAATCGAAGATGCGCAGCGGATTGGTCTCCATCTTGCGCCGACAATCCCCGCACAGCTTGTCCTGGACGGCGACGGCACGCTCCCGCAAGGCCTTCGAGAAAGCGGGCCGGCAGGCCTTGCAGCCGACCGAGTTGACCAGCGTCTCGGTCTCGACGACCCCGAGGCTCTTCAACAGGGCGTCGGCCATCTCCACGATCTCGGCGTCGAGGGCCGGGTCTTTCTCGGCAAAAACTTCGACGTCGACCTGATGGAACTGGCGATAGCGGCCCTTCTGGGGCTTGTCGTACCGGAACATCGGGCCGATGTAGTAGTAGCGCATCGGTGTTCCGAGCAGGTCGAGCCGATGCTCGACGATGGCCCGGGCGACCGACGGGGTATATTCGGGCCGCAGGGTGATCGAGCGGCCGCCTTTGTCGACGAAGGAGTACATTTCTTTCGTCACGATATCGGTCGTCTCGCCGGTCCCTTTCTGGAAGAGCTCCGTGGGCTCGATGACGGGCGCCCGCAGTTCCTTGTAGCCATACAGCTCGAACAGCCGCTTCGTCTCGGCCTCGACCTTCTGCCAGACTTCGACCTCGCCCGGCAGAATGTCGTGGGTGCCCTTGACGGCGGTCAGGGTTTTCCCAGCCGGAGCTTCGCCGCTCATTTCTCGACGAAGACCCCCATCTTGCGGAACTTCGCGTAGCGCTCGTTGAGCAGCTCTTCGACGGGCTTGCTCTCGAGCTTCTTGAGGGCTTGGGACAAATGCTTGTCCACAGTCTTGAAGGTCGTCTCCGAATCGATATGAGCGCCGCCGGCAGGCTCGGGGATGATCTTGTCGATCAGGCCGAAGCCGAAATGGTCCTGGGCCCGCAGGTGAAGGTTCTCGGCCGCCTGCCGGACGATCGACGGATCGGACTTGTCCTTCCAGATGATGGCGGCGCAGCCCTCGGGCGAGATGACGGAGTAGAACGAGTGCTCCAGCATCATGACCTGATCGCCGATGCCGATGCCCAGAGCCCCGCCGCTCCCGCCCTCGCCGATGACGATGCAAACGATCGGGACGCGCAGGGTGAACATCGTCTTGAGGTTCAGGGCGATAGCTTCGGCCTGGCCGCGCTCCTCGCTTCCGATCCCCGGGTAAGCACCCTGAGTGTCGATCAGGCTGACGATGGGATGGCCGAACTTCTCGGCCAGCTTGAAGATGCGCAGGGCTTTGCGGTAGCCCTCGGGATTCATCTGGCCGAAGTTGCGGTCCAGCCGCTCGCGGGTCGTGCGGCCCTTCTGCTGGCCGACCACGGCTACGGTGCGGCCCTTGTAGAAGGCGAAGCCGGCCACCAGGGCCGGATCATCGGCAAAGCGCCGGTCGCCGTGCAGCTCCATGAAATCGGTCATCAAGGCGGCGATGTAGTCGAGCGAGTAGGGTCTTTTGGGGTGGCGGGCGATCTGGACGATCTGGGTCGGGGTGATATGGGGGGCGATCTTGGCCCATTCCTTCTCGATCTCCAAGCGCAGGGCGGAGACTTTTTCCGCCGTCCCGGGCTCGCCGGCCAGGAGGAGCTCATCGATCTGCTCCTTGAGCTGGATGATCGGCTTCTCGAGCTGATAGAAATCGTCGGTTTTGGTCATGGCTTCTCTGCTTGAAGGGTTGATACTTCGGTATTCTAACGGCCGGTCGGAAGGGCTGTCAAGGAGCCAGAACAATAGGGGTCAGGTCTCAACATTCAACATTTCCCCGAAATAAAACGCCGAAAGACAATGTTTGTCGACAGAAATGTTGAATGTTGAGACCTGACCCCTACCGCTGGCGGGCGGCCTCGAACAGGAAGACCGAGGCGGCCGCAGCGACGTTGAGCGAGTTGATCTTGCCGCGCATCGGGATCGACAGCACCCGGTCGCACTTCTTGCGGACGAGGGGGCGGATGCCCTTGCCCTCGGAGCCGAGGACGATCGCCACCGGTTGGTTGTAATCGAATTCCCAATAGAAGCCGTCGCCGCCGCCTTCGGCACCAACCAGCCAGATCCCCTGCTCGCGCAAATGATCCATGGCTTGGGCCAGGTTGGTCACCCGGGCGACTTTCATATGCTCGAGGGCCCCGGCCGAAACCTCCGCGACGGTCTCGGTCAACCCGGCCGAACGGCGTTCGGGCAGGACGACCCCGTTTACGCCCGCGCACTCGGCGCTGCGCAGAATGGCGCCCAGGTTTTGCGGATCCTCGATCTCGTCGAGCAGGACGAGGAAGGGCTTCTCGCCCGCGACGCGGAGAACGTCCTCGAGGGTATCGAATTCCTTGGGCGCGATCATGGCGATCACCCCCTGGTGATGGGGCGCCATCTTGTCCATGACCTGGCGGGGCAGGAAGAGATAGGGAACATGCGCGTCCTTGGCCAAGCCGACGATCGTTCCGAGAGGCCGATGGCCTTCCTCTTTCTGTAGGATGATCTTGTTGACCCGGCGCGGGGCGGACTTGAGGACTTCGATCAGCGGGTTGATGCGGGTGATGCGGTCCATGTATTTAAGCCTTTTTATACGCATCCCCTCGGGGGTGGATGCCGACGACGGCGATGATTCTGTCTTCTTTTAAAACTCGAAAAATCACTCGGTACTCCCCGACCCTCAGCCGATGATAATCCTGGAGCTCGCCCGATAAAGACAAAACGTCTTTATGAAAAAGCGGATAAGGCAGAGTCTCAAGCTCGGCCAACGTTAGCGCAACCTTCCGCCGAAGGCTCTTCGGCAGCCGTCGAAATTGCTTCTCGCTATGAGAAGAGAGCTTAATCGTCCAATTCATCGAGCCGCTTCCCGCCGCCGCCCTTGATTTCCTCGTAGCCGGATTGGCATTCCCGAACGAAATCGGGGATGCTGAGGAGATCCATGGTTTCGCGGTGCCTTAAAATGTATTCATCCGTCATCTGCTCGAGGATTTTGCTCATAGACGAGCCCTCAAAGCCGGCGATGGCCTTAAGGAGCTTCAGCTTCTGTTCCGGCAGCCGCAATGTCGTCGTTCTCATGGTGACGTCCCTCGCTCTAGATATTAAGACTATGATTTATTGCTGTCAATATATTATTATATTTTTATATCGTTCGACCGGTCCGCCTTTCCCAAGCCCCCTGCGCCGCAGATCTTTACAAAATCGTCTTTTCTTGTGCTACTATCTTTCGGCTATGAAGGACGAAGAGAACAGCCGCTTGGTCTCCTGGAAAGAGATCGCCGCCTACCTCGGCTGCGACGTCCGGACCTGCCTGCGTTGGGAGAAGGAGCGCGGTCTACCCGTCCATCGGCCCGGGGGCAAGCCCGGCCCGCGGGTCATGGCCTGGAAAAAGGAGCTGGACGAATGGCTGGGCGGAGGGGCGCACGGAGCGGCGGAAGTCGAACCGGCGCGGGAAACGACCACAGCCCTGGATGCGCGGGGCTCGATCAGCCGCACTTGGATTTTGATTCCGGCCATGCTGATCATCGTGGGGGGCTTAGCCTTTCTCGGCATCCGGGCCCTGACCATAGACCGCGAACCGGCCGACTTCAGAATCGAGGGTTCCCGCCTGATCATCCAGAACAAGGAAAAGAAGGATCTCTGGGATTTCGATACGAAGCTGAAAAATCTTTGGACGGAAGAAGACTATCGCCGGCGATTTCAAACCCGTTCCATAGATAAAGAAAATGGTTTGCTCTATGCTCCCTGCCTCATCATCGAGGACATCGATGGGGACGGGCATGCGGAAGTCCTTTTCGCGCCGCACGCAGAGCAGCTACGCAACTCGAACCGGATATATTGCTTCGACCGCCGCGGTAAGGAGCGC
This sequence comes from Candidatus Aminicenantes bacterium, assembly GCA_026393855.1. NCBI lineage: Bacteria > Candidatus Aminicenantota > Candidatus Aminicenantota bacterium. The sequence goes on along the minus strand of JAPKZJ010000006.1, from coordinate 586 downwards.
TGGCATTTCGACGGCGGAGGGGAGATGGTCTTCGGACCCAAGACCTACTCGGGGGACTATTTCGTCTCGTTCGAGATTCACGACATCGACAACGACGGGCGGAAAGAGATTTTCGTCATCGCCGAGCATCTCGATGATTTTCCGACGCAACTCACCCTCCTCTCGCAGGATCGGCGCCTTCTGGGCCAGTACTGGCACTGCGGACGGATTACAGATCTCGCCCTCGAGGACCTGTACGGAAACGGCCGTCCCGAGCTTCTCCTCGGGGGTGTGGACAACGAATCTGAAAAGGCTTTCTTTGCCGTGCTGGATCCCCGGATCTTGGCGGGTCAATCGCCTAGCCTGAAGAAAAGATGTCCAACGCTTCCGGCCGGGACAGAAAAAGCTTACATCCTCCTGCCCTACACCGACCTTGATCCCTATGACGATGCTCATGGGGTCCTGGCCTCGCTTCGGCGGCTGGGCAACGGGCGAATCGACGTCAGGACGTCGAAAACCCAAATGATCTACGAGCTCGACCCCAAGACGCTGGCCTGCCTGGATCTCGTGTTCTCGTCCACCTTTAGAAGCCTGCACGAGAAAGCCG
>JAPKZJ010000005.1 GCA_026393855.1 Candidatus Aminicenantes bacterium | reverse complement strand
GGGGCTAATAAGGAAAACCCGGGGCGGTTTTTCTATGATAACGCCGTCATGGGGATTCATCTCATCCATGAGGCCTATCGGAAGGGAGTCGAGAAATTTGTGATTTTGGGGACTATCTGTTGTTACCCGAAGTTTACGCCGGCGCCGTTTAAGGAAGAGGATCTCTGGATCGGGTATCCCGAGGAGACCAACGCGCCCTACGGGCTGGCCAAGAAGATGCTTTTGGTTCAGTCGCAAGCCTATCGACAGCAATACGGATTTAATTCAGTTTTCGTCATGCCGGTCAATTTGTATGGGCCGCGAGACAATTTCGACCCGAAATCCTCCCATGTCATCCCGGCGCTCGTCAGGAAATTCGTCGAGGCGATGGGCGGGAAGGCGGTGTGCCGGGATAGGTTGGCCGGGAAGGCCAAGGGGACGGGTGGCGAAACAGTGACGGCAGGTTTTGATAAGCCGGTTGTCGTGTGGGGGACAGGTTCAGCTTCGAGAGAGTTTCTTTTTGTCGAAGACGCCGCTGAGGCCATCGCCTTAACGGCAGAGAGGTATGAGAGCGGCGAACCGATGAACTTGGGTTCGGGTAGGGAAATCACCATCAAGGATTTGGTGGAGTTGATCGCGAGAATAATGCGATATAGCGGTGAAATTAAATGGGACGCGAGCAAGCCCGACGGCCAGCCGAGGAGATTACTGGATGTCTCGAGGGCCGAGCGGGAAGTGGGCTTTATGGCCAAAACGAGCCTCGAAGACGGCCTAAGGCGCGCGATCGTGTGGTATCTGGCCAATTAGCCGAGAGGGGTCAGGTCTTAATATTTAACGTTTTCGGCGAGGCCTGACCCCAAAAACAATCCATCCACGTACTTGACGGATCCCCGCCCCGGCCCTATATTGGGCCGGTGTTCGTTCCACTCGCTCTGGCCGAGTATCTGAAGGCCTTGCCGCTCGCCGCCGTCGAGGCCTACGCCCGCACCTTAAAAGTCAGCGAGCCCGCACCAAGCCGGGTTGTTTCGGCGGACGAACGAAAAGCCTGCCTGATAGCCGCTTGTCGGTCCAAGCTCACCGTGGAAGAAGAATTGGCCCGCCGGCTGGCCATGCTCGGCCGTGCGGAGGCTTCGGCCATCAAGACACTGGCTTTTGAGCAGGGCGGCCTTCTGCCTGTCCCCCAAACCACAGCGGGCTTGTACAAGCCCCTCCAATCGCTCGTTCAAGCGGGACTGGCCCTGCGCCTGGACATCGACGGCCGGGAGTCCTTTGTCCTGCCTTTCGAGGTTCTCCTGCAAGCAGCGGCAGCGGCGGGGGAGGAGCCCGGCAAGGACGATTCGCTGCTTCTTTACTTCCATGGCCGCAACAAGGAAATGCTCGGCCACTTGGCCGACCGTGCGGGTTTCAAGCCCGGCCCGGGCCGCAAAGCAGAGCTTATCCGGGAATATTATGCCCGGATTACATCCCGTTTCGCGACCGAGCTGAAGGCCCTGGACGATCGGCATCTGGCCATGCTCCGCGAGCTGCTCCGGGGCGGCGGCATCGGTGAGCCTTTGCATATGGACGACGACTATGGTGGGCCGGCGCGGGCCCGCCGGGCGGCGCCGTCGGCCTGGTCCGATGCCTACGGCTTCGACCGGACCCTGTGGGGTGGGTACGCGTGGGGCGGCAAGCCCCGCGAGACGCCAGGACAGGCGGCGGCCTTGGACCTGCTTGCCCACGGCTTCGTCGTTCCCTGGTTGAACCCGATGCAGCACTTTGGGGTGATCCCGATGATTTCGCGAGAAGCGCGGCCCGCCGTCCGCGAATACTTTCTTGGCGAGATGCGAGCGAGTCTGGCCGCGATGGGAAAGGGCTTGGCGGCGCCGGCGCCCCGGGGGCCGATCGTCTCGTATGCCGATCGGGTTCTGGAGGACATCCTCAAGCTCCGGGTGGCGGTGGCCTGCGGCCGAGTCGAATCCAAAAAGGACGGATCGCTTGCCCGCCGTTCGGTCAAGGCGGTGGCAGGGCTTCTGCAGGCCCCCGAGGATTATGTCGAGTGCCATCTTCGGGATCTGGGCCTAGAATATCCGGAAGGCGGGGGCGTGGCGCGGCTTCCCGGCGGGCTGATGGCTCCGGTCGAGCATTGGCGCGAGCTGGCCCTCAAGCCCCTGCCGTTGAAGGCGGCGCTCAAGGTGTTGGACGGCTTGCGGGGCTGGCAGAAGCGGGGCGTATTGGAAGCCTACCTCGACAACCACCCCGAGGCGGCGCCCTGGATGTTCCGGTCCAAGAAAAGCGACCTCGAGGATCCGGCCCATAGAGCGCCCGCGCTGACGGCAGAATACCTGTTGGACGTTTGTTACTGGTACGGCTTGCTCGAAATATCGGATGCCGGCGAAAAAATGAGGCCGACGGGCATCGCCGGCCGGCTGGATGAGGCAGAGAGCGACCCGGCCTGGAATGTCGTAAAGGCCAAGGAGCGCCCCGTCCGAGTGCAGGCCAATCTGGAGATTTTGGTACCGCTGACGGCCGAGCCGGGTTTGTTCGGTCCGCCGGCCGAGTTCGCCGAGCTGGCCGGGCTCGACCGCATGGTCCGCTTCGTCCTGACCAGAGAGAGCCTGATCCGGGGGCTTGACGCCGGCTGGACGCCCGAGACGATCCTGGCCTGGATGGAGAAGCCGTATGCGGCCGGGCGGCGGGGAGCGGGCGGGACAGCGAGTGCGGGGACGGGCGCTGGTGCAGGGGCTGGAGCGGGCGTTGGAGCGGGCGTTGGAGCGAGTGCAGGAGCGAATGCGGGCGCTGGTGCGGGCGCGGCCGGAAAGGACTGGGCGGCGGGGCGGGCGAGCGGGAAGGACCAGGCGGCGGCCGAGATCCCGGCCACCGTCCGCGAGTTCGTGGCCTCTACGGGGAGGCGCAAGGGCGAGGCGGCGGTCATGCCCTGCCAGGCGGTGATCAGGTGCGAGGGGATTGGGGTCAAAGAGCGCATCCTGGCGCTGCCGGGTGTCGATGCGGCCAAGCTCGAGGGGGCCGAGGATGCGCCCTATCTGGCTGTGTTCCAACCGCCGCCGGGAGAGCTGGTGGCGCTGCTGAAGAAGAAGAAGATTTATGCCGATATCGCCTCGATCGCGGAGAAGGGTATCGACGCCGGGCCAGACACGGGGGATGGCCTTGGGCTGCCCGAGAAGAAGCTGGAAAAGACGCTCAACGCGTGTTTGCGCAACGGGACCAAGATACGGCTGGCCTATTTACGGGGCTACCGGTGGAAGAAAACCAATCTAGTGACGATCATCGGTTTGCGGAAGGGCCGGGTTTACTTCCTCGACCGCGACGGCCTGGCCTCGAGCCTGTCTCTGGATTCCCTCGGGTAGGGGTCAGGTCTCAACATTCAACATTTCTCCCCTCGTGCTTGGGTGTGGGCGGGAAATCCTTGGGTTTTTTCGATCGCGGGCGTGAATCGAAATAGGGAAATGTTGAATGTTGAGACCTGACCCCTTCTTACCGAAGGATTTCGTACTCGTAGCCCTCTTCGATCAAAAACATCTGGCGGCGCAGGGCGAAATCCTCTTCTTCGGTGTCCGCCGTGACCAGCGTGTAAAACGATGCCGGCCGCCCGTCCGCTTTAGGCCGCAGGATTCGTCCCAGTCGCTGGGCCTCCTCCTGGCGCGAGCCGAACTTGCCGGAAACCTGGATCGCGACCGAGGCGTCCGGCAGGTCGACGGCGAAATTGGCCACGGACGAGACGACCAAAAGATCCAGGTCTCCGTCGCGAAACTCCCGATAGAGCCGCTCGCGCTCGTCCTGGGGAGTCTCGCCCGTGAGAAGGGGCCGGTCGAGGGCGGCGGCGATTTTCGCCAATTGGTCGAGATACTGGCCGATGATCAAAATTTTTTCGCCCGGGTGGCGGGCCATGACGCGCTCCAACACGGCCAGCTTGGCCGGGTTTTCGGCCGCGGCCCGATACAGGCCGCGCGGTTCGGCCGCCGCGTAGGCCGCCCAAGTCTCGGCGTCGGCCGGGACCTTGACCTCGCGGCAGACGGCGCGGGCGATCCAGCCCTGGCGCTCGATGACTTTCCAGGGGACGTCGTAGCACTTGGGCCCGATGAGCGAGAAGACGTCGGCCTCGCGGCCGTCCTCGCGCACGAGCGTCGCGGTCAGGCCCAGGCGGCGCACGGCCTGGAGCGACGCCGTGAAGCGAAAAACGCGCGCCGGCAGCAAGTGGACCTCATCGTAGATAATGAGGCCCCAGGGCAGGCCGTTGAGGACGTGGAAGTGGGGGAAGTCGTCGCCTGCCAGAGGGCCGCGCTTGCGGTATGTCAATAACTGATAATTCGTCAGGGTGACGGGACGGATGTCCTTGGTGGCGCCGCTGTATTCGCCGATGTCGGAATCGGCTAAGCCTGTCTTATCGAGAAGCTCGCGCCGCCACTGGCGGATGGCTGTGATCCCGGTGGCCAGGATCAGCGTGTGGGCGCCGATGAGGTTCATCGCGGCCAGCCCGACGATCGTCTTGCCCGCGCCGCAGGGCAAGGCCACAACCCCGCTCCCTCCCTGCCAGGTGCCCCCCTTGAAGAAGGCGTCGCGGGCGGCCGATTGGTAGGGGCGCAGGCGGAAGCGGTCGCTTTCGCGCAGGGGAACGGCCAAGGGCGAGCCGGCGATATAACCCGCCAGATCCTGCACGGGGAAGCCGGCCTTGATCAGAGCTTGCTTGAGCGGGCCGCGGTCGATCGTGCGGACGAGCGCTTCGCCGGGGGCGGCGTCGGGGCCGATAAAGACGGCCGCGGCGGGGTCGTTGCGGAAGCGTTCGAGCAAGATAGGATCGTCGACGGCCAGGCGGTGGCGGGTAGCGTCGTGGGGGAGGAGGCGGATCCGGCCGTAGCGGCCCATCAGGTCGGTGATGCGGGCGGCCATGGAGTCCATGATCGGGAAGCGGCTGTGGGCGCGGAGGCGGGCCAGGACTTCGGGGGCGGCCAGGCCGGCCGCGGCGGCGTTCCAGAGCGAGAGGGGCGTGATCTTGTAGGTGTGGACGTGCTCGGGGCACTTGACCATCTCGGCGAAGGGGGCTATCGCGTCGCGGACGTCGGCGTAGAGGGGCGAGTCCGTCTCGAGCAGGAGCGACATGTCGGATTGGACAATCAGCGGCTTGAGAACGTCAGCCATGGGGGTAATATATCAATAAATAGGGGGACACCATACGTAACTCCCGAATTATTTTCGTCAACTAACGGCGACAGTTCCAACGCGGCCGCCTTCCCTCGGAATGGGTGGCCGGATTCCGTCGGAATGCCCGGCCGGAATGCGTCGGGATAGCCAAGCTTCGCGTGGGCTCGAAAAGTGTACCGGCTTCGCCACTCTCGGGGATGGGTCAGGGTGTCTGTAATATGTCAATACAATTGACAATTAGTAATTATATTATTATATTACAAATATGATAAAAAGAGCGGCCGAATCGACTTGTCTGGCGCTTGCCGCCGGATATCCCATTGTGGCGGTGACAGGCCCGCGCCAATCCGGTAAAACGACGCTCGTTAAAGCTGCTTTTCCGGGAAAGCCCTATGTCTCTTTCGAAGATCCCGACCAGCTCGAATCAGCTTCGGGAGATCCGCACGGGTTTCTGTCCCGTTTCCCTTCCGGCGCGATCATCGACGAGGCGCAGCGCTTTCCTAAGATATTTTCCTATTTGCAGGGATTCGTCGATGATCGGAAGAAGATGGGCTTGTTCATCCTGACGGGATCCCAGCAATTCGGTTTGCTCAGCGGGATCAGCCAATCTTTGGCCGGCCGGGCCGCCCTTGTCCAACTTCTGCCGTTCTCTCTAGGCGAAGCCGGCGGGGGCGGGATTGAGCTGGGTCCGCTTTCCAAAGTCCTCATCAGCGGCCTTTACCCGCCGATTCATGACCGCCACCTGGATCCGGCCGTCTGGTACGGCAACTATGTCATGACGTATCTCGAAAGAGACGTCCGAAATCTTCTCGCCGTCCGCGATCTAAGCCAGTTCCGGACGTTCCTCCGCATGTGCGCGGCGCGGTGCGGCCGGCTCCTCAATCTGTCTTCTTTGGCTTCGGATTGCGGGATCACCCACAATACGGCTCGCAGTTGGATCTCGGTCCTGGAAGCAAGCTATATCGTCCATCTCCTGCGGCCGCATTCCGAAAATTTCGGCAAGCGGATGGTCAAGGCGCCCAAGCTCTATTTCTACGATCCCGGGCTGGCAGCCTGGCTGCTGAATATTCAGGGGCCGGATCACATGGCCGTGCATCCGATGCGGGGGGAGTTATTTGAGGCGTTGATCGTGTCCGAGTTCCTAAAGGCTCGCTATAATCGCGGCCTCGAGTCCAACCTGTATTTCTGGCGGGACAATATCGGCGAGGAGATCGACCTGCTGATCGACGAGGGCACGGTTGTCCGGCCGGTCGAGATCAAGTCGGGAGAGACGGTCAGCGAAGACTATTTCCGCGGGCTGAAGCGGCGGCAGGCCTGGGTCGCGCAACGGAGACAAAGGGCCGGCCGGAGCGGAAGCGCTGCAGTCGCCGCCGAGGGTGAGGCCGGAGTCCCGGCCGGAGATGCCATCGATGCGGGCGCCGTCAACCCGAGCGACGGGACCGTCATCTACGGCGGAGGAGAGAGCTTCCGCCAGGGTCCGTTCTCGGTTGTCTCATGGCGGAACCTGGTGTTGGAGGGGTCAGGTCTTAACATTTAACGTTTTTGGCGAGGCCTGACCCCGTGGTGCCAGGCCGGGTTAATTCTGTCAAACGTTAAGACCTGACCCCTCACACCGGCAAGGCTGATAGAAACGATGCGGCGTCCATGATGCGTACTTCCCCGGCCATGGCGGGCCGGATCGGCTCGGCGCAGACGATGAACTTGTGTTTCACACCGAGCTGGGCGGCAAAGTGGTTTAGGGCGGTATCGGACGGGCTCGCTCCGAGCTTGGCTTCGATGAGCAGCCAAGGCACAGCCTGCCGGCCCCTGGTCAGCAGGAAATCGACTTCCCTTTTCTCTTTATCGCGGACATAGTGCAGCCCCAGCGGCTCGAGGCCGAGGTCGTTGTTGAAGTCGCGCCACTTCAGAAGATGGCCGGCCACGAGGTTCTCGAAGCGGTGGCCGTCGTCCTCGATCTCGGACCAATCCCAGAGGTAGAGCTTGGGCTCGCGTCGGATAGCCCTAACCACGCGCTTGGCGTAGGGCCGCAGGAGATAGAGGTAGTAGAGCCGGGCCAGGGCGTCTATCCAGAGGCGCACGGAGTCGATGGCGACCTGGAGATCTTCGCGCAGGGCGTTGTAGGAGAGCACGCCGCCGGCGCGCGCCGCGAGCAACTCCACAAGCTCTTCGACGTGCGAGACGAGCTGAATGCGGGTCAGGTCGCGAAGATCCTCGCGGACGATGAGGCGTTTGCGCTCGCCGTGCCAAAGACGGAGCGCGGCGGGGTCGCGCCGGAGGAAGACTTCCGGAAATCCGCCCCACCGCAAGAGCGCCGAGAAGGCCTCGCGGGCGGCGGGCTCGGAGGCGCCGCGCCGGGCGAGAAGCCCGGCCAAGACGGCGTCGGGCGAGGCCGCGTCGAGGCTTGGATCGATGTCGGGGGCGAGCACTTCGCGGACGGAGAGGGGGTGCAGGCGATACGTGTGGTAACGGCCCAGCAGGCTGTCGCCGCCCTTCTGGAAGACGTCGAGACGGCCGCTACCGGTTACCAGGAGGTCGAGGGAGGCGTGGCGCGTGTCCCAAAGCCCTTTGAGATAGCTTTTCCAGCGGGGGAACTTGTGGATTTCGTCCAGGGCGAGGAGGGGCTTGCCTTGAGCTGGGAGAGAGAGCGGGCGGTCGGCGAAGCCGTAGGGGTCGCGGGCCACGGAGCGGCGAAAGGCGAGGTCGTCCCAGTTGAAGTAGAGCTCGGGGGTGCCGCGAGCCTCCAGGAGCCGGCGGGCGAGAGTGGTTTTTCCGACCTGGCGCGGCCCGGAGAGGATCGATTCAAGGCTGCGTTTGAGCATGTGACCATTATTGGCCATGCTAGTTAAAAGTCAAGGCTTATTATCAGATGGCTGGTAGAAAGTCAGGCTTGGGGGAGGGGTCAGGTCTTAATATATGACCTTATTGTACAGACCTGACCCCTGAGCTTTGCGTGGGCTCGAAAAGTGTACCGGTGTCATCCCGAGCCCCTGGCGTGGGGATCCGATCGAAGAATCGGGGGACTGGCTCGAAGAGCGTCCCGGGGGGCCGATAGCGATTGAAAACAAACGGGATTATAATATCTCGGGGCAAGCTAAAGATGTGTCGTCTCGAAAAACAAGTCCGATCTCTCGCGGAGCGTGCGAGCGTGGAGATTCTCTATGTCTTCGGCAGCCGCGCCGACGAAGTCCTGGCGAGCTTCAAGGCTGGAGCGGATGGCTTGGCCGCTGATCCCTCCGACCTGGATATCGGGGTGTTGCTCCCGGGGGGCGGCTGGTCCGTCCAAGAGAAAGTCGATTTTGCCCAATCTTTGGAAGTTCAATTCGGCGTCGAGAGAGTCGACCTTGTCGTGCTCAATGAAGCCGATCCTTTTCTGGCCGCCGAAATCATCCGCGGAGAGCGGCTCTACGAACGGGATCGCCGTTTCGTGGACGAATATGAGCTCTTCGTCTTGAGGCGGGCGGGAGACTTGGCGCCTTTTGAGCAAGAGCGAATCCAACGGGATTTAACGGGGCTCACATGACACCGCAAGGCCTCGCGGGTCGGGTCCTGGCAGATCGCTTGGCCATCGTGGACCGCCATCTGGCCGAGATCCGCGACCTGCCGCTGGGGGACCGAGCCGCATTCTTCGCCGACGGCCGGAATACGGCGGCGGCGGAATCGTTCTTGCGACGAAGCCTGGAAGCGCTGTTCGATGTCGGCCGGCATATACTCGCCCGTGCTTTCGGTGAGGGAGTCGGTGAATACAAGGAAATTGCCCGCAAGCTTGGCCGGCAGTCCGTCCTCAAAGAGCCCGAGGCTGCGTTGTTGGCGGTTCTTGCGGGATACCGGAATCGGCTGGTCCATTTTTATCACGAAATTTCCAACGATGAGCTGTTCGAGATTTGCGGCCACAAGCTTAGCGACATTGAAACGGTTAGGGATGCATTCCGGCGTTGGCTCGGCGAGAATTCGGACAAGATCGACAGGAACCTCTGATTCGCAAAAAAGGGGCGCTGTCGTCCCGAGCATTTGGTGTGGGGATCTGATCGAAAAAGGGGAGGGGTCAGGCCGAGTTAATTCTGTCAAGAGTTAAGACCTGGAGGAGTTCCCCCAAAAATTATGGTGAAAAAAGAGATTGTTGGCCGGTGGCCGGGCCGAGGGATGAAAAACAGCCGTGGAGGCCTCTCTTTTGCCCGAACAGATGGGCCATGATCCCATCGGCTAGGGCATAGTAGCGAA
>JAPKZJ010000004.1 GCA_026393855.1 Candidatus Aminicenantes bacterium | reverse complement strand
TTGGGCAAAGATCTCTATATTATGGCTTGATCCCCCCCGGTTCTCGACTGGTGGTCATTGGGGAATTCTTGATTCTTATAGTTAGGGGCGAGGGGTACGGGAGTCAAAACCAACAAGCTTTGTATCCCTATGCTTTAGCATAGGGTCGGCGAGGGAGCGGGGACTCCCTTGGAGGGGGAACCATTGGGGGGGTTCCCCCTCCAACGCCCAGGGCTGCCTCCCCCTCAAGGTAGTCTTTTCCAATGACTTTCCGATTTCCATGTTTTGGCCAGGGGACGGGAGCGACCGAGTCGGCGGAGCGAACGCGCTCACTGGGCGCGTGAGCGTGTTTTGACTCCCGTACCCCAAGCCCCCTCTTATATTCTCCACCAGTACGAGAACTTCACGAAGACGCTGTAGTCGCGGCGGTCGTATCGGGTCGGCGCCAGGAGGCCGCGCTCGTAATTCGAGTCGTAGCCGACGAAGAACACCGTCCCCGGCCGCAGGACATAGCTGACCAGGAAGCTGCCGAAGATCTGTTTGTAGTAGAGATTGTAGTCGAAGATGGCCCGCAGGGACAACGACTTGGTCAGTTGATAGGTCGAGCGGGTGTGGAAGACGTTGAAGTCCCAGACCTGCTCGCCGGCCTTGGTTTTCCAGAACGTACTCCGGCTGTAGTCCAGGCCCAATTGGAGGCGCTTGCTGGGCTTGAAGTTGAGGCCGACGCCATAGGTGACGCCCCAGCCCAAATAGGCATCCTCGGGATCGTAGTTGATCGTGTCGCCGATCTCGGCGAAGAGGTTGAACGGCAGCCACTTGACGATGTTGCTCTGGCCCTGAAGCTGGAACACCGTCCGGTGGAAGTCGGTCTCGGCGTATCGCTCCAGGCCGTTTTCGACGGACATGATAAGCTGATTGAACTCGGTAAAGCGAAGCTGGGTCTGGGCCCGCAGCCAGGTGTCCTGGGTGATCGAATCGAAGTAGCCGTCCCGCTGGCCGGCTTCCAGGTGCAACTGGACCTGGTTGAGGTAGGGCTTGTCGGGATAGAGCCGGAGGTTGGCGAAAGCGCCGGCGCTTCGGTAATCGGTCCGGTTGACAAATCCGGAGGATGCTTCGAAGTCAGGGTGAATGGACCGCCAGAATCCGCCGAAGCTGTAATTTTTATTGAAGTAATAGGCCTCGCCGTAGAGGGCCGGGGCCAGGTCGGTGGTATCGCCGTCCCAGCTCGTCTTGGAGGCCAGAGCCTGGAAGCTGACGAAGAACTTGTCGGCGAATCGCCACTGGCCGTCGACCCCCGCCACCCGGTTCCAGGAGCCGTCGATCTCCTTGTCGGCCAGGCAGAATCCGAGGTAGGAGCCTTTGTTGAAGATGTCGGTCTTGACGCGGACGATGTTGAAGAGGGCGGTCTCGTCGCCGCTGCCGCCGCCGTTATGGACATCCCAGAGGCTCTCGGTGGGGTGCTGGTCGTAGGCCGAAAGGACGCCGTAGGTCATGCCGCCGAGCTTGCCCGTGACCTTGGCCCCCCACAACGGGTCGGTGATGCGCCGGGTATAGACCATCTCGATATCGGGGAAGTTGAAAATCTCCATGCCCTCGAGAAAGAACGGCCGCTTCTCCTGGTATCGCAGAGCATAGCGGAGGTTGATGTCGATCTGCGGCGCATCGGCCTCGATGTGGCTGAAGTCGGGGTTGATGGTGGCGTCCAGGGTCAGGTCGGACTTGAGGCCGTATTTCAGGTTGAGCCCGGGCTGGAAATCGATCCCGCTGCCCTCCCGCTTGAGGGCCGTGGCGACCGGCATGAGCTCAAGGTTGTTGCCGCGTTCGACCGAGCCGCGGATGACAATCGGGTTGGACTGGGCGATGAGCCCGGGGATGTCGCGCGAGAACGAGGGCCACATGCCGATTTCGCCGATCCGCGGGATGTTGCGGGCGAGCGTCAAGCCCCAGACCTTTTCGTCTTGGTCCGGGAAGCGGAGGCTCTTGAACGGGATGGCCAGCTCGACTGTGTATCCCTGGTCGTCGATCCGGCCTTCCGAATTCCAATCCGTATCCCAGGAATCGTCCATGTTGTCGTTCCCGCCTTCCTCGATCCGGACGAAATCCATCTGGACGCCGACCGGGTTGACGCCGAAGGTGGCGGCCCGGCGCTTCTCGTTGAAGGTATCGAGAAAGACGATGATCCAATCGTCGTCCAGGCAGCCGTCCCGGCGGGTAATCGAAGCCCGGAGCTTCTTGGGCTCGGGGTCGATGCAGCGGAAGGCGAAATAGACGGCCTTCGCGTCGAAGCCGACGTAGGCGATCGTCTTCATCGTGGTGGGTTCGCCGGCTTTGGGCGAGAGCTGGACGAAATTGTCGAGCCGGAGGGCCTCTTTCTCCCAGATGCCGGGCTCGATGAACCCGTCGATGCGGGGCGCGGCGCTCAACCGTGGAATCTCCAGGCGCATCTTTTCGGGCGCCTTGGGCGGAGCGGCCTGAAGATGGGGAAGGCCAAGCATCGTCAGAACAAAAATGACGGCCAAGGGAGTGCGAGCGGGGCTGCGGCGGCTGATTCGTTCGGTCATCGGTCGTGTCCTTTCCACGGAACTCGGCACCTTCTCGGGATTCCTCGCTCCTAAAGACGAAACCCGGGCCCGGAAGGTTCATCCCCGGGCCATGATCGCCCCCCTATGCTTTCGCGGCCGCTTTTTGGATATAATGGCACCATCCCCTCTAGGAGGCCGCCATGCCCCGAACAACCCGCTGGGAAGGAATCGGATTGGTCATCGTTCTGGGCTCCGTCTGGGGCCTGGCCGAGGCCGGACTCGGATTGGCCTTGCAGTCATGCGCCCGCTTGGCTTCAGGCTCGATTATGACCGGTACGGCGATCTTCTTCCTCGCCGGCTCGCGACTGCGGGCCCGCCGCTCCTGGGGCCCCGCGCTGGCGGTAGGCCTGGCTCTAGGGCTCAAGCTCTTCGACGCCGCGCTACTGGGGCTTCCGGTTAAAAGCGGCGCCATCGGCAACCCGATGTTCGCCTTCGTCGTCGAGGGCGCCGCGATCGTGGGCCTGTTCGCCATTTTTGGCCGCGCAGCGGGTCGCAGCCTCCGGGGCCGGATGCTGCTGGGGGCCGGAGCCGGACTCCTCTCCGCCGCCGCCTTCCCGGCCGTCAAGCTCGCGACCGGCATCCCGGCCTGCGTCCTGGCGGGAACCGCTCTGCCGCTGTCGATCGCCTTCGCCCCCATCGCCGTCGTGATCGGCGCCTTGGCCGTGCCGCTGGCGTATCGCTTCGTCGCCCGGTTCGAAGCATGGGAAGCCGGGCGGCCCGGGCTCCGCTTGGTCGTCCCTGCGGCCACCACGGCCGTTAGCCTGGCCCTCATCGCCGCCCTGCGGCTGGTCTGAAGAGGGCGGCGATGGCCGACGACAAGCCCGAGAAGAAAAGCGCCGTTTCCCGTCGCGGCTTCCTGAAGACGATCGGCGGCGGCACCGCCGGCGTCGGCGTGGCCGGGCGGCTGCTGGGCAAGGAACCCGCGACCCAAGCCGGCCCCGGCGAGGTCGAAACCTCCAAGACCCGGCGGATCAGCTTGACCGTTAACGGGAGAAAAATCGCCCTGCAGGTCGAGGCCCGGGAGACCCTGCTCCAGGTCGTGCGCGACCGGCTTCGGTTGACGGGGACAAAGCGCGTCTGCAACCGCGGCGAATGCGGCGGCTGTACGGTGCTGCTCGACGGCAAGCCCGTCTATGCCTGCCACATGCTGGCCGTCCAGGCCGACGGCAAAGGCGTTGAGACGGTCGAGGGGCTGGCCGCAGGCGGAAAGCTCAACCCGCTCCAGCAGGCCTTCATCGACAAGGACGGCTATCAGTGCGGATATTGCACGCCCGGCTTCCTGATGGCCGCTACCGCGCTGCTCCGGAAAACCAAAACGCCCACCTTGGACGAGATCAAGAGCGCCGTCTCCGGCAATCTTTGCCGGTGCGGCAATTACCCCAAAATCCACGCCGCCGTGGCCGCCGCGGCCGAAGCGATGAGGAGGGGTTAAGATGAGCCGTTTTGACCTTCTCGACGATCCCTACCTCGACTATCGCGAGCATGGGAAGGCCCGTCCGGCCGCGATGACCGGGTCGGGTGCGACCATCCCGCCCGAAGAGCCCGACGCACCGGACACTTCGGCCGCCCCGTTCAAGATCATCGGGAAATATACCAAAAGAATCGACGGCGCCCGGATCGTCACGGGCCAAGCCAAGTACACGCACGATCTCTATTTCGACGAAATGCTGCACGGGCGCATCCTCCGTTCGCCCCACGCCGCGGCCGAGGTGGTGTCGGTGGATCTGTCCGCCGCCCAAGCCGCGCCCGGGGTCAAAGCGGTCCTGCGGCTGAAGGAAGGCCGGGTCCGCTGGGCGGGCGAGTCGATCGCGGCCGTGGCCGCGGTCAGCGAGGAGGCAGCCCAGGAAGCATTAGCCCTGATCAAGGTTGAGTACAAAGTTTTACCCCACGTCGTCGACGATCTGGAATCGATGAGGGACGGCGCGCCGAAGGTCACGGACCAGCCCAATATCCAGCCTTTCGCGGCCATGGACCGGGGCGATCTGGCCAAGGGCTTCGCCGAGGCCGAGGTCGTCATCGAGCGGGCCTACCGGACTAATTGGGAAATCCACCAGCCGACCGAAACCCACGGTTCGGTGGCCAAATGGGACGGCGATTTCCTGACCGTCTGGGATTCCACCCAAGCCATCCAGTCCGTCCGCGACGGCCTGGCCCGGGCCCTGGCCGTCCCGGCCGCGAACGTCAAGGTCATCAAAAACTACATGGGCGGCGGGTTCGGCAGCAAGCTGAGCATGGGCGATTACGCCCTGGCGGCCGCCAGGCTGGCCAAGGAGACGGGCTGCCCGGTCAAGATCGTTCTCGACCGGCGCGAGAACTCGACCTGCGTCGGCTACAGGCCGTCGACCCGCTTCACCGTCAAGATCGGGGCCCGCAAGGACGGCCTGATCACGGCCCTGCACGTCAAGAACGCCAATTGCGGCGGCACCGGACGCGGCGACCGCTGCGGCGAACCGTTCAGCGACGTCTACAAGATCCCCAACCTGAAGATCGAGGAGTCGGCGGTCCTGGTCAACGCCTGCCCGTCGCGGGCCACCCGGGCGCCCGGCCACACCCAGGCCACCCTGGCTCTGGAAGGCGCCATGGAAGAGCTGGCGGCCGCCCTGGGCATGGATCCTCTCGAGCTGCGGCTCAAGAACTACGCCTCCAAGGGCGACGGCGAGACAGGCCTGCCCTACTCGCTCAAGCGGTTGGACGGCTGCTATAAGGCGGGGGCCGAGGCCATCGGCTGGGCTCGGCGCAACAAGAAGCCGGGCGGGGGAACCGGCAGAGTGCGCCGGGGCATCGGCATGGCCAGCCAGATCTGGCCGGGCGCGGGCACGCCGGGGACGCTGGCCGACCTCAAGCTCTACCCCGACGGCGCAGTCGAGATCGAATGCGGCACCCAGGACCTCGGCTGCGGAACGCGGACCCATATCGCGGTCGTGGCGGCCGAGACGCTGGGGCTTGAACCCACGGACATCACCGTCAAGATCGGCGACTCCGACTATCCCTGGGCCCCGATCTCGGGCGGCAGTCTCACCACCCCGTCGGTCGCCCCGGCCGTGCGCGACGCGGCCCTCAAAGCAGCCGAGTATCTGAAGCAAAGCGTGGCCAAGAAGCTGGGCGCGCCGCCCGAAGAGATCGTCCTGGCCGGGCGCAAGCTCTTTGTCGCGGCCGCTCCGGAGAAGGCGATCGATTTCAAAGAGGCCGTCAAGACCCTGCGCCG
The DNA here is from genome assembly GCA_026393855.1 of Candidatus Aminicenantes bacterium. NCBI lineage: Bacteria > Candidatus Aminicenantota > Candidatus Aminicenantota bacterium. Next base: position 1,484 of record JAPKZJ010000004.1, on the reverse strand, counting down.
CCCCCAGCCGTTTCACGGCGAGCGGGCCGGATTCCCCGACGATAAGTTCGACTTCCAGACGTTTGGGGCCCATTTTTGCGAGGTCGAGGTCGACACCTGGACCGGGCGGGTGCGAGTGATCAAGCACGTCGCGGCCCACGACATCGGCCGGGTGATCAACCGGCAGACGGCCGAGAGCCAGGTCATCGGCGGCGTCGCGCAGGGCTTGAGCGCGGCCCTGTTCGAGGAAAAGCTCATGGACGCGCAGACGGGGGCCACGGTCAACGCCAACCTGCACGATTACAAGGGCGCTACGATCCGGGACATCCCGGAGATCGTCCCGATCTTCATCGACGAACCGGACGACCGGCTCAACAATCTCGGCTGCAAAGGCCTGGGCGAGCCGCCGCGCATTCCCTCCTCGGCAGCCGCCGCCAACGCGGTGTTCAACGCCATCGGCGTCCATGTGGGGGAGATCCCCATGACGCCCGGCCGCGTCCTGGCAGCCCTCAAGCGCAAGGAGGCCCGCTCATGAGAAGCTTCGCCTATGGGAGACCGGAGTCTTTGGCGCAGGCCGCGGCCCATTTGGCCGAGGCTGGAGCGGGCACGTTCGTCATGGGCGGCGGGACCGACCTGTTGGGCGAAATCAAAGAGGGGACGGCCGCCGCCGAGACGGTTCTCGATCTCAAGACGATCCCGGGCCTGGCATATATTCGGAAGGATCAGGCCGGTCTGGCGATCGGTGCGACGACAACGATCGCCGAGCTGGCCGAAGATCCCGAGATCCAAGCGATTTGGCCGGCTCTCCACCAGGCCGCCGCCGCCATCGCCTCGCCCCAGCTCCGCAACGTCGGCACGGTCGGCGGAAACCTCTGCCAGCGGCCGCGGTGCTGGTATTACCGCGACGCCTCCGTCACCTGCCGCAAGAAGGGCGGGGCTCATTGCTTCGCCGAAGGCGGGCGGAACAAATACCATGCCATCTTCGGCGGCATTTGTTATGCCGTTCATCCTTCCGACTTGGCCCCGGTCCTGGCCGCTTTCGAGGCCGAGCTGACCGTCGCGGGAGCGGCGGGAGAGCGGGTCATCCCGGTCGAGAAGTTCTTCGCTCCGCCTATCGTTAACGTGAAGCGCGAAAATGGGCTCGACGGGAAGGAGATCGTCAAGGAGATCCGCGTCCGACGGCCCGGGCCCGGCGACCGGAGCGCCTATATTAAGCTGATCGAGCGCGGCGCCTGGGATTTCGCTCTCGTTTCGGCGGCGGTCCGGATCATCGGCGGAGGCGGCGCCATCCGGGACATCCGGATTGTCTGCGGCGGCGTCGCCGCGGTCCCCCTGCGCCTGACCAAGGCCGAGGATGCGCTGAAGGGCTCGCGCCCGACCGAAGGCAACATCCGCCAAGCCGTCGACAAGGCGGCCGCGGACGCCGCGCCTTTGTCCGAGAACGGCTACAAGATCGACCTCCTTCGCGCCGCCGTCATCGACGCGGTGATGAAGGCGGCCAAACC
>JAPKZJ010000003.1 GCA_026393855.1 Candidatus Aminicenantes bacterium | reverse complement strand
TTTGCCCGCGTCCATCCGGGCCAGGAGAAGCAGGCCTTCGATGATCGTCTGCATCGACCGGGCCGTCCGCCAATTATCGCGGTGGGCTTCGACGAGCTCCGCTTCGGCCCGGGGCCGGCGAAGCAGGACTTCGATCGTGTTGAGGATCGCCGCGAGCGGCGTGCGCAGCTCGTGCGAGGCGTCGGCTGTAAACTGGCGCTCCTGTCGGAAGCCCCTCTCCAGGCGGTCCAGGGCGCCGTTGAGCTGATCGATCAGGGGATGGAGCTCCCGGTCGAATTCCGTCGCGTCGATCCGGGCGTCGAGCCGGGAGGCCGAGATGCCGGCCAGGGCCTCGTTGATGCGGCGGATGGGCCGCAGGGCTCGGCCGGCCAGGACGAAGCTGCCCCCTCCGGCTGTCAAAAAGGCGGCCAGAGACAGGAGGGCGAGGAGCGAGCCGAGCTCCCGGAGCTCCTCGCGCAGCGCGGCCAGGGGCTCCGCGCACTGGATCGTCACGGCGATCGTCCCCTCCCCTCCGGCGGCGCCTTTTTCCGCGGCGTCCTTGTCGATCTCGATACGATCCACCCAGGTCAAGATCCGCCAGGCCCGGCCTCCGCCCGCCGGCACGGTTTTCCATGCGGGAGCCGCCGCGTCGCGTGGGGATGACGGCCAGACGGCGTCGATCGGGGATGCCGATTGATGAAGGACCCGCCCGTTTTCGTCGGTGATCCGGATCGGCCGCGCGGCCTCCGGAGCGGCTTCGGTTCTGCCTTCGTCGTCGGGATCGAAGGCCGGCTTCCCATCCTTGATTTCCAGCCGCTTCTCCAAGGCTTGCGCGGCGACGAATAGCCGGCTGTCCAATGCATCCAAAAGGGCGCTTCGCTTGGCCAGGAAAAAGAAGGCGTCGAATCCGAGGATCACCGCCGTGAGCAGGAGCAGGGATCCGACGACGAGCTTCAGGCGAAGGGAACGCATCTCATTCGCCTTTTAAAAGGTAGCCGACGCCCCGGACGGTTTGAATCAGAGGGGTTAGCCCGGGCCGGTCGATCTTTTTGCGCAGCCGGCCGATGAAGACGTCGATGAGGTTGCTGGTCGTGTCGTCCTGCCAGTCGTACAGATGCTCCCAAATCTCCGAACGGGAGACGATTTCGCCGGCTCGGTGCGCCAAGTACTCAAGAAGCGCATATTCCTTGGGCTGGAGGGGGATATCCCGCCCTTTCCGGACGACGCCGTGCGTTGCCGTATCGATTTCCAGATCGGCCACGGTCAAGCGCGGGTTCTTGGTTTGGTATTTCCGCCGCAGCAAGGCCCGCACGCGGGCCAGCAGCTCCTCGAAGCGGAACGGCTTGGTCAGATAGTCGTCCGCCCCCGCGTTGAGCCCCCGAACGATCTCTTCCGGGGCGTCGCGAGCCGTTAGGACGAGTACATGGACCGCTGATTCCTTGGCCCGGAGCTTGCGCAAAAGCGACAAGCCGTCGATCTTCGGGAGCATCAGGTCGAGAAGAACGACGTCGTAGTCGTTGGCCTCGGCCAGGAACAGCCCTTCCTCGCCGTCTTCCGCCGCGTCGACCGCGAACGATTCCTCCGTGAGCCCTTTTTTCAGGCTCTTGAGAAGGGCGCGGTTGTCTTCAATGATCAGCAGGCGCATGGCGGCTCGAGCTTATTATGCCATGATTCAGGATGAACGAGAGATGAATGGATTCCGAGCCCTTTTTTGACTTGGGGTCCCCCCTCTGATAAAATGATGTTCCCCGAGAATCATGCGCAAAACCGCCTGGATCCTGGCCGGAGTCCTCTTTTCCTTCACCCTCTTTGTCCGCCCGATCGGTGTCGACGAAGAATACTGGCAGGCCGGACTTAACAAAATCGACGATATGATGGACCTCATCAAGGCCTCCTACTACAAGCCGGTGGATGACACCGAGCTGGCCCAGGAGGCCGTCAAGGGCATGCTGCAAACGCTCGACCCCCACTCCTACCTTCTGGAAGCCGACAACTTCTCCCGTATGGCCGAGGAGCAGCGGGGCAAGTACTACGGCGTCGGGATGCAAATCATCAAGCAGGGGGACCAGCTCGTCGTGGTTTCGCCGATGGAGGGCACGCCGGCCTGGCGCCTGGGCGTCCAGCCGGCCGACGTCATCACCCTGATCAACGGCGAGAGCACCCAGCCGATTACCGCCCAGGATGCCGTCAACAAGCTGCGCGGCCCCAAAGGCACGAAAGTCAACGTCACCTTCGCCCGCGAAGGCGTGGCCAAGCCGATCGAGCTGACCATCGAGCGGGCCGAGATTCCCCTCTACAGCGTTCCTTACGCCTTCCTGTTTCCCGGCGACGTCGGGTATGTCCTGATCCGCTCCTTCGCCGAAGCCACGGGCGAGGAGCTGGCCGACAAGCTCGACTTGTTGACCAAGCAGGGCATGAAAAGCCTGATCCTCGACCTGCGCGGCAACGCCGGCGGGTCCCTGCCCCAAGCCATCGAGGTGTCCGAGCTCTTTCTGCCCCGCGGCGACATGATCGTCTCGATGAAAGGCCGCAATCGGGCTTTCGACCGCGAATTCGCGGCCATGCGCCAGGACCCATACGAGAAGATTCCCCTCATCGTCCTGGTCGACCAGGGTAGCGCCAGCGCCTCGGAGATTGTGGCCGGAGCGGTCATGGACAACGACCGCGGCCTCGTCGTGGGCGCCGACTCCTGGGGCAAGGGCCTCGTCCAGCAGATGTTCCCGCTGGGCCCGCAGACCGCCGTCGCCATCACCATCGCCAAGTACTTCACGCCCAGCGGCCGCTCCATCCAGCGGGATTACACCCGGCTGGACGAATACCTCCTGGACAAAGTGGCCGCCGACAAGCCGCGCGAAGTGAAGACAACCATCAAGGGCCGCAAGGTCCTGGGCCAGGGCGGCATTACGCCCGACGTGGCCGTCCCCTTCACCCTCAAGGCCTATACCTTCGAGCTGCGCGCCCGGGGCGCCTTCTTCGCCTACGTCCGCAAGTTCGTCGCCCACCAGACAGCCCTGGGCAAGGCGTTTGTCTTCCCCGGCGAGCCGCCCAGCGACGCCAAGGGCAAGATCCTGCTGGCCAAGCCGTTCCTGGCCGACGCCCGCGTCCTCGAGGATTTCCGGGCCTTCCTGCTGGCCAACTCGTTCGAGGCGGACGCCAAGCGCTTCAAGGAAGCCGAGGCGGACCTGCGGCGGGAGCTGGAACGGGAGGTCTCCGCCTCGCTCTGGGGGCAGGAGGAAGGCTGGCACGCCTTCGAGCGGAGCGATCCCCAGGTTCTGCGGTCCCTCAAGCTCATGGGCGAGGCGGCCAAGTTCATCGAGTAGGCCGGGCCGTTGGCAAAGAAGGCTCGGCCGAGGGGGAGGGGATGAAGATCGCCCTGGCATCCGATCACGCCGGATACGACCTCAAGGACGCGGTGGCCAAATACCTGACCGCCCGCGGCATCGACTTCACCGATTTCGGCTCCCGGGCCGGCGAGTCCGTTGATTACGTCGACCTGGCCGAAGCGGCTGTTTCATCCGTCGTCGCCGGCGGACACGACCGGGCCATCCTGGTTTGCGGGACCGGAATGGGCATGTCTGTCGTGGCCAACAAGTTCCCCGGCATCCGCGCCACCGTCTGCTGGAACGCCTATACGGCCGAGATGAGCCGCCGCCACAACGACTCCAACTGCCTGACCCTCGGCGGCCGGGTTCTGACTCCCGAGGAGGGCCGGACCATCGTCGGGATCTGGCTCGATACCGCTTTCGAGGGGGGACGCCACCAGCGCCGCCTGGACAAGATCCGGGCCGTGGAAGAACGACGCTGCGGCGGCCGGGCCGCCGCGAAATCATAAATCATAAGGAGTCCGCTCTCATGCCTTCTTTTTCCGACAAGACCGAGGCTCTCTGCCGCAAGGTCGAGGGCAACAATACCTGGCGCCAGAAGGAGTGCTTCAACCTCATCCCTTCGGAGTCCACGCCTTCGCTCCTGGTCAAGATGTGCGAGATCTCCGACCCCGCCGGCCGCTACGCCGAGCACCGGACGATGAAGGGCGAGGAGGTCTATTTCTACCAGGGCATCGACTTCATCCGCGAGGTCGAGACCGAAACCCAGCGCGAGCTGGCTGTCTTCTTCGGCTGCTCCGACATGGAGCTGCGGCCGATCAGCGGCCAGATGGCCAACGAGGTCGTTTTCAAGGGGATCGTCAAGTTCCTCAACCGGGGCCGGGCCGCCGGGACGCCGACGCGCCGGATGCGCCTGGTCCTGAACAACGACCTAGGCAATGGCGGCCACTTGAGCGCCCAGCCGATGGGGGCGCTCTTCAACTGGATCGAGGAAGACCCCGCCACCGGCCGTGAGAACGTCATCAATTTCCCGGTTCGCAAGGACAACCCCTACGAAGCCGACCTGGACGCGTTGGCCGCCCTGCTCGAGACACACAAGCCCGAGCTGGTCGTCTTCGGCAAAAGCATGTTCATCACCCGCGAGCCGGTCCGGTTCGTGGCCGACATCGTCCGCGGCTGGCCGCGCCGGCCCGTCCTGATGTTCGACATGGCCCATGTCCTCGGCCTCTACGGCGTCTTCCAGGAGCCGTTCGCGGAAGGGGCGGATGTGGTCACGGGCAGCACCCACAAGACTTTCTTCGGCCCCCAGCGCGGAGTCGTGGCCGGCAATATCGCCAAGGACAGCCCCCTGCGCCCGCTTTGGGCCGACATCCGGTCCCGGGCCTTCCCCGGCTCGACCTCCAACCATCACCTGGGCACTTTGGTCGGCCTGCTCATGGCCGCTTACGAGATGAACGCCTTCAAGACGGAGTTCCAGCCCGCGGTTCGGAAGAACGCCAAGTCCTTCGCCAAATCCCTGGCCGCCCACGGCATCCCGGTCGAGGGCGACCCGGCCGTCGGCTATACCGAGACGCACCAGGTCCTGGCTCGCGTCAAGTCTTTCGGGCCCGGCATGGAGATCGCCCGGCGGCTGGAGGACAACAACATCGTCGTCAACTATCAGGCCCTGCCCGACGATGAGACCTTCCTGGATTCGTCCGGCATCCGGATCGGCGTCCAGGAGATGACCCGCTTCGGCATGGCCGAGCCCGATTTCGACCGGCTGGCGGGCTATGTGGCCGATTGCGTCATCCGTAATCGCCGGGTCAAGGAGGAAGTCGCCGACTTCCGGAAGAGCTTCCTGGAGATGCGCTACTGCCTGCCGCTCCGCGAAGCCGTGCCGCTGGCCGCCCGGATCATCGCCTCGGCCGTCCCGGAGCCCGAGTTCGCGGCCCGCTTCGTCGAGAACCTGTCGAGGCTCGTCTGACATGAAGATCCTGGTCGTCGGCTCCGGCGGCCGTGAGCACGCCCTGGCCTGGAAGCTTGCCCAGAGCTCCAAGACGAGCGGGCTGTACGTAGCCCCGGGGAACGGCGGCACTCGGTTGGTGGCTGAAAACGTCCCGATCCCCGACCATGACTCGGCCAAGCTGGCCGACTTCGCCCTCCAGGCCGGCATCGGCCTGACCGTCGTCGGCCCGGAAGTCCCGCTCTCGCTGGGGCTGGTCGACGAATTCGAGCGCAAGGGCCTGCGCGTCTTCGGGCCGTCGCGCAAGGCCGCGGAGCTCGAGAGCAGCAAGGCCTTTTCCAAGCGGTTCATGGAGCGGCACAAGATCCCAACCGGCCGCTTCAAGATCGCCGAGACGGCGGACAAGGCCCGGGCCGTCCTGCGCTCGGGCGAGCTTGGCTGGCCGGTTGTCCTCAAGGCCGATGGGCTGGCCGCCGGCAAGGGCGTCATCATCGCCAAGACGCCCGAGGAGGCCGAGGCGGCCGTGCGGACCGTCATGGTCGAGCGCCGGTTCGGGAGCGCCGGCGACCTCCTGCTGATTGAGGAGTTCCTGCGCGGCCGGGAGACTTCCTTCATCGTCATCTCGGACGGAACCCAGGTTCTGCCTTTGGTGACGACCATGGACCACAAGGCGGCCACCGACGGCGGGCAGGGCCCCAATACGGGCGGCATGGGGACCATCTCCCCTTCGCCCCACCTGAACAAGGCGCTGTTCGCCGAGGTCATGAGCGCCATCGTCCTGCCCACCGTCACCCGGATGAAGGAGGAGGGCCGGCTCTATAAGGGTGCCCTCTACTGCGGGCTGATGCTGACTGCGGAGGGGCCCAAGGTGCTCGAGTATAACTGCCGTTTCGGCGATCCCGAGACCCAGCCCCAGATGCTGCGCCTGGAAAGCGATCTGGTCGACATCCTCAATGCGGCCATCGACGGAAACGTCCTGGGCAACGAGGTGCGCTGGGCCGAGAAGGCCGCCGGCTGCGTCATTATGGCCTCGGGCGGCTACCCGGGCCCGTATGAAAAAGGCCGCGTCATCACCGGGCTGGAAGCAGCCGCGGCGCGCCCGGGCCTCGCGATCTTCCACGCCGGGACCCATTATGATAACGGGACCTATCGGACGAGCGGTGGGCGCGTTCTGGGCGTTTGCGCGTCCGGGCGGACGCTGCAGGGCGCCATGGATCGCATCTATGCGGCCGCGGCCGAGATCAAGTTTGAGGGGGCCCATTACCGACGCGACATCGGCCGGGAAGCCGAGCCCGCCTGATTCCGAAGGAGACAGACATGGATGTGGTGATCTTCATCGGCAGCCCGTCCGACCTGGACGTCGTCAAGGATGCCGTCGACACACTGAAGGCTTTCGACGTGCCGTTCCTTCTGGAAGTGACGTCGGCCCACCGCTCGCCGGCGCGCACGGTGGATCTGGTCCGCAAGTGCGAGGCGGAAGGGGCCGAAGTCTTCATCGCCGTGGCCGGCAAAGCCGCCCATCTAGGCGGCGTCGTGGCCGCCCACACCACCCGGCCGGTCATCGGCGTTCCTGTCGAGAGCGGCGGCTTGGGCGGGCTGGACGCGCTGCTCTCGACCGTCCAAATGCCCAAAGGCGTCCCCGTGGCCACCATGGGCACCGGCAAGACCGGCGCGGCCAACGCGGCCTTGTTGGCCATCCAAATCCTGTCCGTTAGAAACGTCGTCCTGCGGCGCAAGCTGTCTGAATTTAAGGCCCGCATGGAGGCCCAGGTCGAGGCGGATTCGGAGAAGGTCAAGCAGGCTTTATGACTTCGTTTTCCATTCGAAACTTCGGCTGCCGGGTCAACCAGGCCGAGGCCTTCGCTTGGGCCGACGATTTCCAGGCCAGGGGCCTGCGCCCGGCCGGGGCATCGAGTCCGGGCGATATCGTCGTCGTCAATACCTGCACCTTGACGGCTCGGGCCGACCGGGACGCGCTGAAGTTCATCCGCCGCATGGCGCGGGAGAATCCCGCCGCCCGCATTGTCGTCACCGGATGCCTGGCCGAGCGGTCGGCCGCCGAGCTGACCTGCCTGCCGGGCGTTTGGAAGATCGTCCCCAATGCCGATAAAGACCGGCTGGCGGACGCCGCGCTGGCCGGCCGGCCGGATACGCAGCCTGCGGATCCTCCGGCCCGCCTGCGGGCCCGGGCTTTTCTCAAGATCCAGGACGGGTGCGACCGGGCCTGCGCCTTCTGCATCATCCCCTCCGTTCGCGGGGGAAGCCGGAGTGTGGCGCCCGGACGCGTCCTCGAATCCGTCAGCCGGGTGGCCGACCGCGGTTATCGCGAGGTCGTCCTGTCCGGGATCCATTTAAGCTCCTATGGCCGCGATCTTGAGCCGCGAACCAGCCTAGCGGATTTGCTGACCGTGCTGCAGGCGGGGGGCGGGGGACCGTGGATCCGGATGAGCTCGTTCGACCCGCGGCTCATGTCGCCCGAGCTCATCGCCGTCTTGGCCGCCGGCCCCTGGGTCCGGCCCCACTTCCACCTGTCGCTTCAACACGGCGCGAATGCCGTACTCAAGGCTATGGGTCGCTCCCCGGCGGCGGAGGAAAATGAGACTCTCTTGAACCAGTTGGCCGCCGCCGTTCCTGAGGCCGCCTTGGGGGCAGACATTTTGGTGGGATTTCCCGGCGAGACGGCCGAGGATTTCCGCCGGACGGCGGAGTTGATCGAGCGGTCGCCGTTGGCTTATGTCCATGTCTTCGCTTTTTCCCCGCGGCCCGGAACGGCCGCCGCCGCGAGGCCCCAAGTCGACGGCTCCGTCCGCAAGCAGCGGGCCGTCCGGCTGCGGGCCTTGTCGGCCGAAAAGAATCTGGCTTTTCGGGCCCGATTCCTGGGCCGCGTCCTGGACGGGATCGCCATCCGGCCGACGGAGGCCGGGGCCGAGGTCCTGACCGGCAACGCCATCGATGTCGAAGCCTCAGGTCCGCGCCCGGCTAAGGGCGAGGCGGTCCGGGTCCGAATCGTCGCCGTCGACGAGAGCGGTACTAGAGGGGAGATTCTGCCATGAACCGGATCGCACTTCTGGATCCCGCCGTGGCCCGCAAAATCGCGGCCGGCGAGGTTGTCGAGCGGCCCGTATCCGTGGTCAAGGAGCTGGTCGAAAACTCGCTCGACGCGGGAGCCGGGGAGATTGCCGTCGAGCTCCAGGCCGGCGGCAAGTCGCTCCTCCTCGTCCGCGACGACGGCTATGGGATGAGCCGAGCCGACGCCGAGCTGTGCTTCGAGCGCCATTCGACCAGCAAGATCGCCACTGAGGACGACCTGGCGGCTATCTCCACCCTGGGCTTCCGGGGCGAGGCGCTGGCCTCGATTGCGGCCGTCTCGCGGCTGACCCTGAAGACCTCGGAAGGCGGGGTCGAGGCCGGGACCCGCATCGACCGTGAGGGCGACGCGCCCGCTGTGCTCTCTTCCATCGCCTTCCCGCGCGGCACGACCATCGAGGTCCGCGATCTTTTCTTCAACCTGCCGGCGCGCCGCAAGTTCCTGCAGGGCGATACCGCCGAGCTGGGCCAGATCGTCAAATACCTGACCAATGTCGCCTTGGCCTACCCGAGGCTTCGCCTGGCGGCCGTCCACGGCACGCGCAGCGTTTTAAACTGTTCGCCCGTCGAGAGCCTGCGCGAGCGGGCCTTTCAGCTCTATGGCCGGGCCGCCTTGGACAATCTGATGGAGGTTGAGATCACCGAGAGCGGGATGCGGCTGGCCGGGCTGGCGTCGCGGCCGCCTGCGGGCCGCTCCGACCGGTCGCACCAGCTCTTCTTCGTCAATAAGCGCCCCGTCCGCGACAAGATCCTGTCCTCGGCCCTCAACCAGGCCTATCGCGGCCTGCTCGAGAAGGACCGCTCGCCCGAGGGGTTCCTCTTTCTCACCATGCCGGCGGGCGAGGTCGACGTCAACGTCCACCCGGCCAAGTCCGAAGTCCGGTTCCGGACTTCATCCGTCGTCTTCCAGCTCGTTCTGCGGGGTGTCGACAAGGCCCGGCGGCAGGCCGGCGGCGTCAAGGCCGTGGCCATTCCCCTGCCGGAAGACATCCTTGGGAGGCCGGCCGTAGCCTCTTCGGACGGGGAGCCTGCCGAGATCTCGTATATCCCCGGAGAGCATGATACCGGCGAGGGGCTGGAATTTCGCGTCGCCGAGAAAGGTGCGGGCGATGCCGGCATCGCCGACGGCCCCCCGGGCCTGCGCGTCCTGGGGCAGTATGCCGACGCCTATATCGTGGCCGCCGACGCCGAGGGCCTTCTCGTCGTCGATCAGCACAACGCCCACGAGCGGGTCCTATACGACCGCTACGCCGAGATCGACCGCAGCCGGAGCTGGCCGGTCAAGATGGCCCTGATCCCCTTGGTTTTCGACGTCTCGCCCTCCCAGGCCGTGGCCCTGGAGTCCGGCCGGGTCGTGCTCGAAGAGTCCGGCTTCCGGGTCGAGCCGATGGGCGGGCGCAGCTACGCCTTGCGCGAATACCCCGACATCTTTTCTCCCGAGTCGGCCCTGGCCGCGTTCCTGGCCCTGCTCGAAGACGTCCGGTCGCATAAGACTGAGGACCGCAAAGCCCGCGTCCTGGCGATGATGGCTTGTAAAACCGCGATCAAGGCCGGTGAGCCCCTGCCGCGCGAGAAGATGGAGTTCCTGGTCCGGGAGCTCTTCCGGACCTCCAACCCGGCCGTCTGCCCCCATGGGCGGCCGATCGTGGTGCGGCTGGATCGGGCCGTGTTCGAAAAAGGGTTAGGCCGCCGTTAACCCGTTCAATTGACAAGAAATCGGCTCGCTGTTACGATGAGCGGGCCTTTGGACGGGGAGTGGCGCAGCCTGGCAGCGCGCTTGCCTTGGGAGCAAGAGGTCGACGGTTCAAATCCGTTCTCCCCGATTAAGAAACCAATGCGATCGGCGATACGCGCCTGTAGCTCAGGTGGATAGAGCAGCTGCCTTCTAAGCAGCGGGTCGGGAGTTCGAGTCTCTCCAGGCGCGCACCTTTGCTCTTGATGTTAAGGCCTCGTTTCGAACCGCAAGCGGCCCGGACCGAGTCGGTGAACAAGATCCCTGTCGTCCGATAGAGACCGGAATAGCTTGACTGGGAGGAGCCATGGGAATGGATGCTGACCGAAGAAGTGCGGTACTCACCGATGGGTCGGGGGGACGCTCGTGAAAGCCGTCGTGTGCACGGGCTACGGCCCTCCCGATGTCCTTGATCTCCGACAGGTCGACAAGCCTGTTCCGAAGGATCACGAAGTGTTAATCAAAGTGCACGCCACGACGGTGCACCGCGGGGATGTGAGGATTCGAAGCTTCGACGTTCCCCGCGGGCAGCGGCTCATGGCGCGTCTGGTCCTCGGCTTCACTCGCCCGAAGAACCCGATCCTGGGGATGGAACTGGCCGGAGAGGTCGAGTCGGTCGGCAAGGATGTGACCCTCTTCAAGCCGGGCGACGAGGTCTTCGCCTTCACTGGTTGGGGCTTAGGCGCCTATGCCGAGTCCAAATGCTTGCGGGAGAAGCCCCGGAAATCGGCCGTCAAGGATGGGATGCTGGCGGCGAAGCCGGCCAACATGACCTTTGAGGAAGCCGCGGCCGGGGTCGCCACCGGAGGGGTTGTGGCCCTGCGCATCCTCCGGAAGGCGAACATCACGAGCGGGCAGAAGGTTCTGATCTACGGCGCCTCCGGAAGCGTCGGCACCTATGCCGTGCAACTCGCCAAGTCATTCGGGGCGGATGTCACCGGGGTCTGCAGTACGGCCAATCTGGAGATGGTGAGATCTCTCGGGGCCGACCGGGTGATCGATTACACACAGCAGGACTTCACCGCGGGCGACAAGACCTATGACGTCGTCTTCGATGCCGTCGGCAAGCTCCTGCCCTCACGGGCCAGGAGGCCTTTGAAAAAGACAGGCGTCTATCTCAACGTCAACAAGGACGCGGGTTCTAAAGGCGGGAGTCCCGAGGACCTTGCTTTCCTCAAGGAGCTCATCGAGGCCGGGAAGGTCCGGGCGGTCATCGACAGGCGCTATCCGCTGGAGGAGATCGTTGCGGCCCACACGTATGTCGAGAAGGGGCACAAGAAAGGGCATGTGGTCGTCACCGTATTAGGCAGTTAGGACGCTGCCCCGCAACGCCATCGACTGCCTTTCGATATGTCCGTTCGAAACCTTGGCCGAGGGCCGGCGCCGCGAAGCGGACCGAAGGCCGACAAAGCGCGACAAGATGCGACAAAAGGCCTTGCGATTATTGACAAAAAAGCCGAACGGCCTAGAATGGGTAGTGTCGAACGCGATGATGCGCCGGGGGCGCAAGGTGATGGCCCGGGTGAGGGCTCGAGCGCGGAAAGCTCTAGTCTATTGCAGCGGCCGCCTCACCCCTAGGGGTGAGGCGGGGTGAGAAAAAATCACCGGGCCAATGCTCCGCCTCGGTGATTGACCGTAATGCCGGCCTGGACGACAATCTCCTGCGTGAAAAGCGCGAGTCCCGTCCCTTTTATACTACCGCCTTCGGGGAGAGAAAAACCTGTTCTTCGAGCGTCCCTTATCATGGGGGACTGGGGCGAAGTGACAAAAATTGTTGACAAAAAACGTCATATCGAGTTAATTTGGTGATAAAGAGATAATTATGGGATCCACGCTGGGCGATATTCTGGTCAAGGAAAAAATTCTGACCCCCGATCAATTGCGGGCGGCCCAGGAATTCCAGCGCAAACACGAAGTCTCGCTGGCCAGCGCCATCATCGCCCAAGGCCAAGTCTCGTCCGAGGAGATGGCCCAGGGCTTGAGCCGCCAGCTCGGCTATCCTTACATCGATTTGGATCAGTTCGAGGTCTACCCCGACGTCATCAGCCTGGTCACAGTGGACGCGGCCAAGAAATACATGATTATGCCGATCCACCGGATTCGGTCGTTCCTCACGCTGGCGATGGTCGACCCGACCGACCTCGACGTGATCGAAGACATCCGCTTCCGGACCGGGCTCAGCATCCAGCCCGTCATCGCTTCGGAACCGGGCATCGCCAACGCCATCAACAAGTACTACGGCGCCTCCCACGCCGTCCGCCCCAAGACTGTGGTCGAGGACATCGCCCTGGCCGACGACTCCAAGATCAGCATCATCGAGGAGGCCGCTGAGGATGCCGAGGTCCAGGACGAGTCCGGCCCCCCGGCCGACGAAGCCCCGATCATCACCCTGGTCAACTCCATCTTCGTCGAAGCCATCAAGAAGGGCGCTTCCGACATCCATTTCGAGCCCTACGAAAAGTCCTTCCGCATCCGCTACCGCATCGACGGCATCCTCTACGAGACGATGAACCTGCCGATGAAATTCAAGAACCCGGTCCTGTCGCGGGTCAAGATCGTCGCCAACATGAACATCGCCGAGAAGCGCCTGCCCCAGGACGGCCGGCTCAAGATGCGGGTCAAGCTGGATCAGGTTAAAAAGGACGTGGACATGCGCGTCTCGTCCCTGCCGACGATTTTCGGCGAGAAGATCGTGGCCCGGCTCCTCGACCGCGAGAACCTCCAGATCGACCTGACCAAGCTGGGCTTCGAGCCCGAATCCCTGGAGACCTTCCGCAAAGCCATCGCCCGCCCCTGGGGCATCATCCTGGTCACCGGACCGACCGGCAGCGGCAAGACCAACACCCTGTACTCGGCCATCTCCACGCTCAACGCCATGGAAAAGAACATCATGACGGCCGAGGACCCGGTCGAGTTTTACATGCCGGGCATCAACCAGGTCAACATCCGGGACGAAATCGACCTGACCTTCGCCGCCGCCCTGCGGGCCTTCCTGCGGCAGGATCCCGACATCATGCTGGTCGGCGAAATGCGCGACCAGGAGACCGTGGACACGGCCATCAAGGCGGCCCTGACAGGCCACCTGGTCTTCTCCACCGTCCACACCAACGACGCCGCCTCGACCGTCCACCGGCTGATGAACATGAACGTCGAGCCGTTCCTGATCGCCGACTCCGTCGTCCTGGTCGTGGCCCAGCGGCTGATCCGCAAGGTCTGCAAGCGCTGCGGCGTGCCGACCAAGGTGCCGGCCCGGGTCCTGACCGAGCTCGGGTTCACCGCCGAGGAGGCCGAATCGGTCCAAGTCTACCAGGGCCGCGGCTGCGAGGTCTGCAACAACACCGGTTACAAGGGCCGGACGGCCCTGTTTGAGGTTATGGAGGTCACGCCGGCGATCAAGGACATGATCCTGGTGCGGGCCCAGTCCAAGGACATCAAGCGGAAGTCCATGGAGCAGGGCATGATCACGTTGCGCCGCAGCGGCCTGATCAAGATCAAGGCCGGCATCACCTCGATCGATGAAGTGGCCCGGGAGACGATCAAGGACTAGGAGACACCCATGCCGCTGGTCATCCATGATCTCCTGCAGAAGACGGTCGAGCTGGACGCCTCCGACCTGCATATCACCACATATATCCCGCCCCGGCTCCGCATCCACGGCGTCCTGAAGTCGCTCGACCTGCCGCCCCTGACCCCGGCCGAGACCAAAACGCTCATCTACAGCCTGCTGACCGACAAGCAGAAGAAGCAGTTCGAAGAGAAGCTGGAGCTCGACTTTTCCTTCGGCGTCAAGGACATGGGCCGCTTCCGGGCCAATGTCTTCATGCAGAAAGGGGCGGTCGGAGCGGCCATCCGCCGCTTCCTGCCTTCGATGTGGAGCTTTCAGAAGCTGGGCATCCCGCCCCGGGTGGCCCAGCTTTGCTACCTGCCGCGCGGGCTCATCCTCGTCACCGGTCCCACCGGCTGCGGCAAATCGACCTCCCTGGCCTGCATGATCGATCACATCAACAGCGAGCGGGCCGTCCACATCGTGACCATCGAGGACCCGATCGAGTACTATTTCACGCCCAAAACCGCGCTGATCAACCAGCGCGAGCTTTACGCCGACACGTTGTCCTACCCCAACGCCCTGCGCTCGGTCCTGCGCGAAGACCCCGACGTGGTCCTGGTCGGCGAGATGCGCGACATCGAGACCGTGGAGGCCACCCTGCGGGTGGCCGAGACCGGCCACCTGACCTTCTCCACCCTGCACACCAACTCGGCCTCCGAGACGATCTCCCGGATCATCGACATCTTCCCGGCCCAGTACCAGACCCAGGCCCGGATCATGCTCTCGATGTCCGTGGAGGCGATCCTGACCCAGGCCCTCTTGCCGCGGGCCGACGGCAAGGGCCGCGTCCTGGCCATGGAGATCCTCATCCCCAATCCCGCCATCCGGAACCTGATCCGCGAGAACAAGATTCACATGATCTATAGCCAAATGCAGCTGGCCCAGGAAAAGTCGGGCATGCAGACCTTCAATCAGTCGCTGTCCGAGCTTTATTTCCAGCGGGCCATCAGCCGCGAGACGGCGCTGGCCGTGACCTCGTTCCCCGAGGAGCTGACCGACATCATCCAGCGCCGCGAGGCGCGGTCGGCGTCCTATTCGACTTCCAGCTCGAAGCGCTAGGCGCGGCGGAAAGGACGGCCCCATGCCCACATACATCTGGAAAGGCAAGAACCGCTACGGCGACGCCGTCGCGGGCGAGCGGCTGGCGGGATCGGCCGACGAGCTGACCCGAATCCTTCAGAAAGAGCAGATCCAGATCGCTTCGATTTCCCTCCAGCGGAGCGGGCTGAAGTTCCTGCACCTGGGCGAGAGGGTCAAGCCCAAGGAGCTGGCCATTTACAGCCGCCAGTTGGCCGTGCTGATCGACGCCGAGTTGCCCCTCATCCAAAGCCTCAACATCCTGGCCGAACAGACCCGCAACAAGTATTTCAAGAAAGTCATCAAATCCGTCGGCGAGGACGTCGAGGCCGGCTCCAGCCTGAACCAGGCCAAGCGCAAGTTTCCCAAGGTCTTCGACGATTTATTCTGCAACTTGGTCGCCTCGGGCGAGCAGAGCGGCTCGCTCGACACCATGCTGAAGCGGCTGGCCGACTTCATCGAAAAAATGGTCAAGCTCCGCAGCCAGGTCCGGCAGGCTATGGTCTACCCGGCGGCCATCATCACTTTCGCCCTCATCGTGGCGGTCTTCCTGCTCTGGAAGGTCATCCCGATCTTCGGCAGCATCTTCGCCGAGCTGGGGGCCCGGCTGCCCGGGATCACCCGGGGCGTCCTCTCCCTGAGCGGCTTCATCCAGAGCTACATCGTGTACATGGTCCTGGCGATCGTGGCCGGAATCTTTTTATTCCGATACTACCGCAAAACGACGGCGGGCCGTTGGTCCGTGGACCGGGCTGCGCTGCGCATCCCCATCCTGGGTAAAATTCTGGCCAAGGTGGCCATCTCCCGCGTCACCCGGACGCTGAGCACCCTGCTGTCCGGCGGCGTTTCGATGCTGGAGTGCCTGAAGATCACCTCCACTACGGCCGGCAACGTCATCCTGGAGAAAGCGGTCATGGACGCCCGGCGGACGGTGGCCGAGGGCCGCAGCCTGACCGAGTCCTTCCAGGCCACGGGGCGCTTCCCCTTCATGATGATCCAAATGGTCAAGGTCGGCGAGGAGACCGGCACTCTGGACCAGATGCTGGGCAGGCTGGCCGATTTCTACGATGACGAAGTCTCGTCTTCCGTCGCCATGCTGATGTCGCTGCTCGAGCCGATCATGATGATCTTTGTCGGCGGAATCGTCGGCGGGCTGATCCTTGCGATGTACCTGCCGATGTTCAGCCTGATGGCCCAGATTCAATGACGACGGTCAAGAAGAATATCCTCAGCCTGATCGTCTTCCGCCTGATCATCGTCACCACCCTGCTCGTGGCGGCGGTGGTCATCCAGCTCTCGACCGCGGTCTTCCTGCCGCTCGGACCGTTCTATGTCGTCATCTTGTTCGCCTACGCCGCCTGCCTGGTCTTTCTTCTCATCTACGCCAAGAGCCGGCGCTTCCAGGCTCAGGCCTACGCCCAAGTCCTGTTCGACATCCTGCTCATCACCGTTCTGGTCTATATCACCGGCGGCTTGCGGGGGCATCTCTATGTCCTGTACGCGTTTCCGATCCTGGCGGCCGGCATGGTTCTGCCCGGGCGGGCCTCCTATCTGATGGCCTCTCTTTCGGCGATCCTGCTGGGATTCCTGGCCGACGGCATGTTCTTCGGGCTGATCCCCTACTACCTGGCCGATCAAGCTCGGGAAACCTCGGCCGGACTCGTCTTGTATACCATTTTTCTGGCCTGGGCTTTGTTCGCGGCCATGGCCTTCCTGTCCGGCCATTACGGGCGGAGCATCCGCAAGGCCAAGGATGCCCTCGGCCGGGTCGAGCGCGAGCTGGCCATCCGGGAGCGCCTGGCCGAAGCGGGCAAGATGTCGGCCCTGATCGCCCACGAGATCCGCAACCCCTTGGCCGCCATTTCGGGTGCGGTCCAGGTGCTCAAAATGGAGCTGAAGCCGACCGGCGAACCGGCCCAGCTGATGGACATCATCCTGCGGGAATCCAAGCGGGTGTCCCAGACGATCGAGCAGTATCTCAACCTGGCCTCGCCGGGCCCGCGCGATTTTCAGCGCTTCTCCATGGCCGCGGTCGTTCGGGAAACCCTGACCCTGCTGCGGGCGGGAGGCGAGCTGGGCGAAGGGATAAGGGTGGAGGGAAATTTCGACGCCTCGTCGCTCGACCTCTACGGCAGCCAATCCCAGTTCAAACAGGTCGTCTGGAACCTCATCCGCAACGCCATCCAGGCCATGCCGGACGGAGGGTGGCTGCGGATCGACCTGAACGGCGCGCCGGGAGGGGGGCGGAGGCTGCGGCTGGCGGACAGCGGCCGGGGCATGAACGCCGCCGAACGGGCTCGCATCTTCGAGCCTTTTTTTACGACCTTCGACGGCGGCCGGGGCTTGGGCCTGACGGTCGTTCGCCGGATCGTCGACGATTTTGAAGGCACTATCGAGGTCTTGTCGGAGGCCGGCTTGGGGACGGAGTTCATCCTGAATTTCCCCGAGCGGGCCGCACCGAGCCGGCCGAAGGAAGCGTGACGCCATGGACACCCTGCTGATTGTCGACGACGAGAAAAGCATCCTGGACCTGCTGGGGGTGGTCTTCCGCAAGGAAGGCTACCGCGTCCTGACCAACTCGGGGACGTCCAAGGCCTACGAAATGCTGGCCGGCGGCGACATCGACCTCGTCATCACCGACATCAAGATGCCGCAGATGGACGGGATGACCTTTCTCAAGGCCGTCCGGACCCAGAAGCCGACCATCCCGATCATCGTCATCACCGCCTTCGGCAGCGTCAAGCAGGCCGTGGAGGCGCTTAAGGAGGGTGCTCTCGACTACGTCACCAAGCCCTTCGATATCGAGGAGCTCCGGATCCTGGTCGCCCACGGGATCGAGCAGCGGCACCTGCGCGAGGAGAACATCCTCCTGAAGCGGAGCTTTCAGGATTTGGCCAGCTTCGAGAACATGATCGGCAAGAGCAAGTCCATGCAGGAGGTCTTCCACCTGATCGAGCGGGTGGCTACGACCGATTCGACCGTCCTGGTCACGGGCGAGAGCGGAACAGGCAAGGAGATGGCCGCCCGGGCCATCCACGCCAACAGCCGGCGCAACGACCATCCGTTCGTCTCGATCAACTGCGCCGCGCTGCCCGAGAACCTGCTCGAGAGCGAGCTGTTCGGGCACGCCAAGGGCAGCTTCACGGGGGCCGTCTCCGAGAAGAAGGGCATGTTCGAGACCGCCGACAAGGGCACGATCTTCCTGGACGAGGTCGGCGAGATGTCGCCTTGGACCCAGGTCAAGCTGTTTCGGGTTCTGCAGGAGCGCAAGGTCCGGCGGGTCGGCGGCAACGACGAGATCCCGGTCGACGTCCGCATCATCGCCGCCACCAACCAGGATCTGAAAAAGCGCATCGAGGAAGGCAAGTTCCGCGAGGAGCTCTACTATCGGCTCAATGTCATCTCGTTCGAGATGCCGCCGTTGCGCAAGAGGACCGAGGACATCCCTCTCTTGGTGGGCCACTTCCTGCAGAAGCATTGCCAGAAAATGGGCCGCAAGATGAAGCGTCTGGTGCCCGACGTGATCGGCTTTCTGGAGACTTATCCTTGGCCCGGCAACGTGCGCGAGCTGGAGAACCTGATCGAGCGCATCGTGGCCGTCGAAGAGCGGGAGACCGTGACCCTGGCCAGCCTGCCGCAAGACGTCCTGGGGGCGCACCGCAAGCCCGAGGTCGCCGTCGCCCTCCGCCCGGGATTCAACCTGGAGGAGCACCTCGATCAGATTTCCAAGCGGTACATCCAGGAGGCGGTCACAGCGGCCGGCGGAAATCTCAAGAAGGCTGCCGCCCTTTTGGGTATAGGCTATCGTTCCCTTCGTTACCTCCTGGACAAATACCAGATCCAATCGGTGAAAAAGGCCGAAACGCCGGATCGCCGCGACGGCACCGATTAAGCCCTTCGCCTCTGGCGTGACGAAAAATGTCACGCTGTGACAAAAGTTGTCGATTTCGGGCCAACTCTTTTAAACCCGATTTTATCTCATTCGTTTATTATGTGACACTTATTCGCTTTTTGTATTTTGGCACGCTATGTGCATTAATTCCAGCGTCCTCGGCGAACGAGGAGAAAAAGAACTCAAAGGAGGTTCACACATGAAGAAACAGAAAGGCTTTACCCTGATCGAGCTGCTGATCGTCGTGGCGATCATCGGCATCCTGGCCGCCCTGTTGGTGCCCAACGCGATGACCGCCCTGCAGAAGGCCAAGGTCCGCGGAACGCAGAAGGACATCAGCACGCTGGCCACCACCATCACCGACTACATCACCGACAAGTCGACACCCCCGGCCAACAGCGGCGCTATCAGCACCACGCTGAAGGGCGCCCTGTCCCCGATGTACATCAAGGTTCTCCCGCTGAACGATCAGTGGGGCACGAGCTTCAAAGTGTACTGCGGCACGGCGGCGGATGGGAACTACGGCATCACCGCCTCGGCCAACGACGATTTCCTGATTTCGTCCTAC
>JAPKZJ010000002.1 GCA_026393855.1 Candidatus Aminicenantes bacterium | reverse complement strand
TCGAACGAACCGAAGGGCGCCGAGTCGGCGCCCGCGGCGTAGACATCGTACGTCACGGAGATGATCTGAGGGCTGTTCGCCGCCGCCGGGTCTTGCACCGTCACCGATCCCGTGTAGGAACCGGGCGCAAGATTCGTCCGGGATGCCCCGATCTGGAGCAGCGCGTTATGGCCGCCGCTCGCGGGCGTTGCCGATATCCAATCCCGGTTGGCGGCGGCCTGCCAGCTCAGGACCCCCGTGCCCGTGTTCGTAACCAGGACGGCATCCGCATCGGTGGCGGCGCCGTTTTGGGTGGCGCCAAGGTGGACCGAGATCTTGGACAACCCGATCGTCGGCACGCCGCCGCCGGCGTGCGCGATGATGACGGGACCGCCGCCGTAGGCACGGTTGTCGTTCGTGCCGTCGCTGATGACGGCGTAGACGTAGTAGGTCCCGCCCGGCACGGCCGAGGTGTTCCAAGCGTAGGAACCGGCCGAGGCGGCCAGCCCCGAGGCGATCAGCGTCCCGTCGAAGCCCGAAGCGTTGTTGTCGTAGTAGAGCGAGACCGTGGCCCCGCCGTCCGCGTCCTGGGCCGCCCATTGAATGGTGAACGACGCGTCGGCCGTCCAGTCCGCGGCGAGCCGGACGTCGTCGATGAAGAACGCCCGGGGGGTCGAGAACTCGTGCGGATCGAGCCTGAAACTGTCGATCTGCCCCGTCCAGCCCGAATGGGAGGGGCTTCCCGCGCCGGTTTCGAGCGGCAGTGTGGCCATGTCGCAGACCAGCTTGTTCATGATCCAGGTCCCGGCCGTATGGCGGATGACGATGTCCGCACTGACGTTCTCCACGGATTCGTCGGTTCGCTTCCAGATGACCCTGGCCATCGAACCATCGTTGGTGCTGTGGGTTCCGGCAATCCCCATCTTGAACGTCAGCCGATGGTACTTGACCGGGTCGATCTTATAGGTGGCCCCCCGGTACATGAAATTGAGGAAGAAGACGATCGGATCGCCCACGTTCCCGGGCACCGCGGCGATGCTGTCGGCCTGGAAGACCGTATTGCCGGCGAAGGCGTGGCCGGCCATGTCCTGGTAGTCGATGAGCGTAAACTGGGGATTGCTCAGGTTCATCGTCAGGTCGATGTCGCCGGCCGCATTCATGTCCCAGGGGTTGCCGGTCTTGGTGGTGATGAAGTCCTGGTCGCTTCCCTCTTCGGACGGCTTGGTGATCGAGATGACGGGAGGATCGTTGACGTGGAAATACCCCGGCGAATAGGAGTAGGTCTGCGTCCCCGTGGGCGCCACGGCGACATAATAATCGCCCGGGGTCAGCCCTCCGACCAGGAACGTCGTGCTTGTCCCCGGCTGGTTCGATTTCAGCATCCCGAGGTTCCCGTTGCCGGCGTTGGCGTCGTTGTCCAGGTAGAGATCGACGTTGCCGGCGTTGCCCGCCCAGGTCGCCGTGCCCTCGTAGAGGGCATTCTTCTGGACCAGCCGCATCCAGTCGATCTGGATGGTCTTGTCCTTGGTCACGATCGGGTCGAAGCGCAGCGAGTCCAGCATCCCCGCCCAGGGATAGCTGCTCAGCCCGTTCGTCCCCAGGGAGGGGATGTCGATCAGATAAATGTGCCATCCGCCGAACATCGGGATGTCGCCCGAGACCGTGATGTCGTTGTATATGGTGTTGCGCGACCAGTAGAGCTGCCCCTCGGGCCAAGAGCTGATCGGCGGAGTGAGGTACATCCGGATGGCCAACACGGTGTACTTGCTCGCGTCGATGGGATAGTTCGATCCGAACTTGCCGATCACCGCCGTGCCCGGGTAAGCCGAATCCAGGATCGAGATGTTGGCGTCGGAGTAGGTCGCTCCCCCGCCCGGAGTATAGGCCGTGACGGCGGAGAAGAGGCCTCCGGAAAAGGAGATATTGGATAGATACGACGGATACTGTTCGACGGTGTTGAAGATCCGCCAGCCCAGGTCCGTCCGCTCGTTCATGTCCCAGGGATCCCGCAGGACCTCGGTGGCATAGTCCGGAGCGGCCTTGACGTTGGTCCGCACGGAAGGCGATGTCACCGTTATCTGGGCGCTTCCCCAGACCGCCAGGACGATCATGCCCAGCCAGATGGCCGTCAATAAGCGTTTCATCGACGCCTCCATCAAAATTATCTTACCGGCGATTGCGGTCGCCGGGGATATGTCTTGGGAACGATGCGGATCGTCACCCGCAAGGGAAGGCTTCGCGTCACCCCATCCGTGACCGCGAAATGGAGGACATGCTCGCCCAGGAACCCCGGCCCGGGGATCCAGAAGAATTCCCCCGTCTCCGGCCGCAGGGTCGAACCTATGGGAAGCGGCAACCCCTCCGCGCGGCCCCAGCCCAGGAAGCGGGCCCCGACCGGGCCTTGCAAGCGAATCCGCACCCTCCCCAGCTCCTCGATCGTCAGGCCGGCCGGCTCGGGCTTCTCCAGCGAAACGCCCTCCCAGCCGCCCGCGGGCGGCAGGGCGGCCGCGGCAGGCGCACCGTCGGGCGCCGGGAAGGCGCCGTTCGTTATCTGGAAGTATCGGCTTCCGATCCCGTCCTCGTTGTCCGCCGTGTCGCGGGCGCTCCAGACGATCGTATGCACGCCGTCCTCATAGCCCGTGGTATTCAGCTCGTAAACGCCGATAGCCCCGTTGCTGTTCAAATACCCCGGGAACTGGGTCGCGATGTCGTCCCGGTAATGGCCGTAGGAGGGATGGGCCAACGGGACGCCGTCCACCCAGACCCAGATGGTCGTGCCGTCGACCGGGATGGAATTCGGGGGCGGCGTCAGGACCCAGCCGAAATTATAGAAGACGGTGCCGGAGGCCGTGCCGCCCTGGGTGGGCGTGTCGATGGCCCCGAACGGCTTCACGGCGGAGGCGTTGTC
>JAPKZJ010000001.1 GCA_026393855.1 Candidatus Aminicenantes bacterium | reverse complement strand
GGCCGGGTCGAGAAGGGCACCGAGATCGTCAACACCCGCTCGCGTCAGAAGGTCAAAGTCGGCCGGTTGGTCCGGATGCACGCCGATGAAATGGTCGACATCTCCGAAGCCGAGGCCGGCGACATCGCGGCCCTCTTCGGCATCGACTGCGCCTCGGGCGACACCTTCGCCGCCCCCGGCCTCAACTACGCCATGACCTCGATCTACGTCCCCGAGCCGGTCATCTCGCTGGCCATCCGGCCGGTCGACAAGAAGGCCCAGGATAAAGTGGGCAAGGCCCTCAATAGATTTACCAAGGAAGACCCCACCTTCCGGACCCACGTCGATCCCGAGTCGCACGAGACGATCATCCAGGGCATGGGCGAGCTGCACCTGGACGTCTACGTCGAGCGGATGAAGCGCGAGTACAACGCCGAAGTGACCACGGGCAAGCCCCAGGTCGCCTACCGCGAATCGATCACCCAGAGCGTCGAGTTCGACTATACGCATAAGAAGCAGACCGGCGGCGCCGGCCAGTACGGCCGGGTCATCGGCCATCTCGAGCCCCAGACCGAGTCGCCTTACGAATTCAAGAACGAGGTCAAGGGCGGGCGCATCCCGCGCGAGTTCATCCTGTCCTGCGACAAGGGCTTCCGGGCGGGCATGCGCAAAGGCGAGCTCATCGGCTTTCCCGTCATCGGCGTCCGGGTCGTCCTCGAGGACGGCCAGTCGCACGACGTGGACTCCTCGGACAACGCCTTCCAGGCGGCGGCCATCGGGGCCTTCCGGGAAGCCTACCGCAAGGCCAGGCCCCAGATCCTGGAGCCGATCATGCGAGTCTCGGTTGAGGGACCGATCGAGTTCTCGGGCAACGTCTTCGCCACGATCAACCAGCGCCGGGGCATCATCATAAGCTCGGTCGAGGACGGGGCTTTCACCCGAGTCGACGCCGATGTGCCCTTGAGCGAGATGTTCGGCTACTCGTCCCAGCTTAGGTCCCTGACCCAGGGCAAAGCCGAGTTCACTATGGAATTCCTCAAATACGGCCGCGTTCCCGCGGCCGTGTCCGAGGAGCTCATCGCCGCGTACCAGGAAAAGCGGCGCCAGGAAAACGCCTGAACGGGCGCAAGAGGAGACATCCGATGGTCAAAGAAGAGCTGATCAAAAGAAGCCCCCTGCGGGTCCTGGAACAAGCCATCCACGGCGGCCTGGGCCACGGCCGCATCGGTGTCCTGGCTTCGCCCAAGGGCGTCGGCAAGACGGCCTTCCTGGTCTACATCGCCACCGACAAGCTGCTGCAGGGCCGCCCCGTCATCCACGTCTCGTACTCCAGCCGGGTCGATTACATCATCAACTGGTACGAAGATATCTTTACCGAGCTGGCCAAGAAGCGGAAGCTCGAGTCGGCCGTCGACATCCACGACGAGATCGTCAAGAACCGCGTCATCATGAACTTCAAGCAGGAAGGGACCAAGACCGAGCAGGTCCTGCGCAGCCTGGAGGCTATGATTTCGTTCGGCAAGTTCCCGGCTGACGCCGTCATTGTCGACGGCTACGACTTCACCAAGCCGGCGACAGAGGACCTGGACAAGTTCAAGGTCTTCGCGCAGAAGCTGGGTTTGGAAGTCTGGTTCAGCGCCTCGCTCAAGGAAAACGGCGTCCC